>JAGCDD010000172.1 GCA_017651345.1 Bacteroidales bacterium
GAATGTATCTCTTTGATTACCTGAGGTTTGGTAATATTGAGAATATCATTGTTGCCCTTCATTTGGAGCGTTACACCCACGAACTTATCGCCGGTGAAATCCTCTTCCGAAAGGTTATATTGCTGAATAAGGCTACCCATCGCGCCATCAAGAAGAAGAACGCGGTGTTCGAGTTGCTGTTTTAATATGGTGTAGCGGTTTTGCATTTGTTTATTTTGTTCTTTCGTCGTCGTCAGTTAAAATTTTTTTGAGTTCCTCAATGTCGGGCAGTGCATTGCGGAAACGCTCGGGCATATCGTTTGCTGTGGTGTATGTTGCCACGCCCATAGGCTTGTCGTAATCTTGAATCATATATTCAACATAGGTCTTGTCGGCACTTTTGCAAAGTACGATGCCAATGGATGGATTTTCGTGAGGCTTGCGCACATAGTCGTCCAAAAGCCGCAGATACCCATTGAGTTCGCCCAAATAAATCTGTTTGAACGCACCTGTTTTCAACTCAATAGCCACCAAACAGTTTAAATCGCGGTTGTAAAACAACAAATCAATCCTATGATCGTGACCGGCAACTGTTATCGTGTACTGATTGCCCACAAACAAAAAATCTTTGCCAAATTTCAATACGAATTTTTTGATATTGTCAACAATTTTCTGTTCTACAACAGTTTCGTTAACTTCCTCAATATCACGCGCTCCGAGTTCCTCCACATTAATAAAATCAAGCATATATTGGTCTTTGAATGCAAGAATTGCCCGTTTTGCAAGGTTGCTCGATGGTAGCCGTTGCAAAAAATTGTTAGGCATCTGACCTTTTTGACTGTACAAATTTTGTTTGATACAGTTTTTGATGCCGTCGGGAGTGAGGTGTTCGCGTGCACAGACCGAGATGTAAAACATACGCTCTTTGCGGTCTTTGCATTGTGCCAAAATTTCGCTATGATGAGTAAAACCAATACTTCTAAAATCATTAGCGGGGAAAGCATCAATAGCCGGAAAATTGAACGGAAGCAAATCTATAATTTCGTCAGTTTTAACTGGCGAAAATTCGTCCGTTTGAATGGGCGAATTAATAACTCCTTTATTATCAGCTTTTTGTAATTCGCCAGTTTTAACTGGCGAATTTAATACCGGGTCAAGTTCAGCCCACTCTTCATAAAATGTTCGCATTAATTTTAAATTGGATGCCGAATACCCCCTCAATCCGGGCATATCTTTTTTGAGGAGTTGGCTTATTGTGGCGATGGCGTGTGTGCCCCACTTTCCGTTGCGGCTGTTTTGCGATATAAAACGACCAATAGAGTAGTAGAGTGTCAGTTGGATATTGTTGACACCCTTTGCCGCCTCATATTGTGCGCTCAGAATCGCATTTTTGATGGTTGTGGCGGCACTATTGTATGTTTGGATGTTGCTGTTTGACATTTTACGCAATTGATTTGGATGCAAAGTTAAAAAAAAATTTTAAAAAGGCTTTGTATGTTTAAAATCTTTATTATCTTTGCAACGTCTTGCGACGCCAAAGTCTTGATTGATGTATGGCGGGCGGGACGACATATTTATAAAAGGCGTTACTTCGCGCTTTGTGTTTGACATCCTGAAACTTGCCCGTTTCAAATATCCTGTCAATTACAAAGCAACACGGTAATGCCTGCGGATTATGTATAATTACAGCCATACTTGTATGCGGCTGCATATACATATTGCGTGGGCTTCTGTGTTGCTCGTTCAGACAGGATGGGCAGGGCAAGGCCTAAGGATGTGGGACGAGTTAACAAGTAGAAATCCCACGTTTTTTATTTTTATGCCTTTCTCCATAATTTAAAGTAATAACAGACCTGTTCGGGATTTGCGGGAAAAATCATTTTCAAGTTATATGAAAAAGAAACATCTTTTTTTCATGTTGTTGACATTGATGTGTGCAATGACGATCTTCGTGTCGTGTGGCGACGACGACGATGACTTCACCAATGACAATGCCAAAGCGTATGTGAACATCACCGTGCAGAGTGGCGGTAAGCCTCAGTCGGGAATCACGGTCTATATGTTTGATTCCCAGACGGCCAAGGCGATTGGATTCAGCACGCTTCATTCCCGAAAAAGCGTGGCTACGGGTTCGGACGGAGTAGCAAGATTCGAATTGGGCGATATGGACCTTGATATTATCGATTCGCAGACTACGCTCTACTTCGTGACATTCACCAAAGATGGCACTGGCAAGGAATACCAAAACCAGGCGGCAATCACAATCAAGAAAGGCGAGACAAAATCCGCTACAATCAACATCGGTGGCACAACAACGTACAACGACAACGGCGGCACAAACAACAATGGCGGCTCAACTGAAAACGGTGGCTCCGGCAACAACGACACACCGTCTAATACAGAAGAATACTCTGTTCAAGAAGTTGTAAAACAAAACGTCTTGACAGTTCACAGCGTAACATACACTGGTGCAGACAACAATCGTACATACATTCCGGTGCAACTCCCTGCCAATACGATAAGTTGGTATTATTCAGTATCTTCCAATCTTTCGGATGCAGGCACACCAACACTCGGACTATTGGCTGGACTTGTAAAAATAGTTGACCCGAGCTTAGGTTTGGTAGCCAATGGCGTCAGCAAACTACAAGCACCCACTGGCACTGCCGATTGCAATGTGTACCTCATAAAAGACACCGACAATCTCAATACCTTCCTCAAAAAGAACGGCACTTTCACCTGCTATGCAGAAGGTACGCGCAAGAATATAAATAGCGGCATCGTAGATGTAAATATTTCGTCGAAAACGGGCGTCACTTGGTATCTCGGTTTGGAAAACCCTGACCTCAAGGATGCCATAAACGTTACAATAGAGGTTGTTGCGGTTGTAAAAAAATCTGGCGTAAACACATCTGAAGGCACAAAATCCATTGAGGCATACGGAGTAGTTGACTGCACTCTGATGCTTGATAATCTTCTCGTGACTGGAGCACCGTTGTATTTCTACGATATTAGTAGTTTTGACAGTGGCAAGGAAGACAAAAAATATTCGATTGGCTACTCTGTTACCGACGACAATGGGAAAATGAAAGTGAATGTTCCGGTAGGTTCCTACTACATAGTTTATTGGGTCAACAATGACAAGTCATACTACAAGCACGCAGTTGATGTCAAAGAGAATCAGACCACAACGGCAACATTCAGCTGCAAAGGCAACAATTATGGCACTCTCACACTTTACAATTATTCTGGCGTAACATACGCCTGTTACATCGATGGAGTAGCAAAAGGATATGTGGACAACTATGAAACTTTAAAGATAGAAGACCTCGCCCTCAATACCGAACATACATTGGAAATCTACAAATACTACAAAGAGGATGGCACATATTCCAAGATAACAAAGACCACGCAAAAGTTCACGTTCACAAAAGCCGGCGAAAAACAGACTTACTATTTGCCTAAATTAGCTACCGTAACAGTAAAGCACAGTTCCACAAGCACCTACAAAGTAGCGATTGACGACTTTCTTGCTGCTACTTGGACGAAATCGGGAACATATAGTTTTGAAGTTTCTCCGAATGTGGAACACAAACTTTATGTCGAGCAGCAAGACGGTTATCTGTTTAATGCAACATACGGCACAAGGAAATTCACACTTGCTCCCGGCGAATCTGTAACATATTCGGGTCCTAATGGAAATGCGATAGCATATTTCAAATAGTAATAACAAAGTCGTGCGTGGTAGAAATCCGCCACGTGCGGCTTTTTTCTAAGTTTTGTCAATAAACAATTACAGATATGAAGAGATTCCTCATACTATTCCTCCTTTTTGTTGCGTATGGAGAAGTGTGCCTTTCGCAGGACATTATCATCACACGCGATGGACAAAAGATAGAAGCAAACATTGTAGAAATCGACGATACGCAAATCAAGTACAAAAAGACATCTAATCCCGACGGTCCCGCTTTTGTACTGAAAAACGAAAAAATACAGTCGATTATTTACAAAAACGGCGAGTTGCAGATGTTTGACAGCAAAGCGAATGACAATGCAAAGGACGAAACAAATCAAGAAATCGACATCAATTCTTTTGTTGTTGACAATTCGCCGTCCAATCAAGAAAACTACATTGTGATTTACAATTTTACCCGCGAGCCGTTTGAGTTCAGCCTGTTTGGCATCGAGGAACAGTCAGCAGAACCTCGATTGCTTACAAAAGCGAAAGTTGGAATCAAGATGAATCAAAAAATCATTGTATCCACGAGTGGCGAAGCGTTGAAAAAGTATGAAAAATTCAAATTCAGAACAGACTATCAGTTCAATCACTATCAC
Organism: Bacteroidales bacterium; assembly: GCA_017651345.1. Taxonomy (GTDB): domain Bacteria; phylum Bacteroidota; class Bacteroidia; order Bacteroidales; family UBA3824; genus UBA3824. The sequence continues at coordinate 4,315 of JAGCDD010000172.1, forward strand.
AAGTTCTACATCAATCAGACGGGACATAATATGGTTTTAAAACTTTACGACCACGAAAAACAAGTGCGCAACGAATTGTTGGACATTAAAGTTATTGATGCAAAGAACGTTCAGTTGTCCCTGCTTGACAATTCAAGCAAGTTTTTTAACCCTTGGGTAAAGATATACTCGGCAACAGGGTTTGAGTGGGATTTCGCATCCATGAAGAAGGCTAATAAGGAGCTTGGCGACCCGAATTTCAAAATCACAAGTGCTGCTAAAAACATCATGCTGTCTGATGACAAAGAAGATGCTCGTAGTTTTTTTAAGTTTTTGCAACTTTGTGGCGGAGACGCGATTATAGAATATAATCTGATTTTGAATGGCAATTCAAAACTCAAAGATGTACGTTACGAAGTGATTCTTCAAGAAGATATAGAAAACCTAATCGAACAGTTCACCTCTGTCGGTGGCAAAATTAAGTAATAGTTTTAATCATTAATATATTATGAGAAAGTATTTAATTTACAGTCTGTGCGCTCTCTTTTGCACGATTATGACATTCTCGTCGTGCAGCAAAAGCGACGATGAAGAATCGTCAAGCAACAGTACAACAACAAGAACCGTTTCTGTTGGTCTGTACAGTACAGTAACTGGCGAACTCGTTGGTTATTCCACAACAACCGCAACCAAGGTCAATGGCAGGAATACCTTGTCGTGCGTAGAAAAAGACTTGGACGGCAAGGTTATCAACGAGTACACTATGGAGAACGCCTCTGATTTGGCAGTTGATCTGATTGGTTCATGGAAACTGACCTCGTGGGCGTACACAGACGACAAGGATGCGTCCGAAAACGAATCATTCGTATGCGACAGTCAAAACTACTCCGAAGCATTGATTACTGCAAAAACAGCAATTGAGCGTGTTTTTGAGGGTGGCAAGTTGACAAAAACAGGCTCTGCCAATTACGCACTAAGCGGCAGTACATTTACCATAAATGGTATTGCAAAACAAATTGCAATAGAAAGTGATGTCATGACCCTTACATTCAAAGACAGCGACCCAAAAGAGGGGAGGAGTGGAACTATCGTTTACAAGTATTCTCGTAAGTAACTTGTTTCTTTACAATTAAAAACAATAAAGCGCCGGTGCAAATTCCACTTGCACCGGCATTTTTGTTATAAACTTCCAATTTTCTCCCTTTCCTTTTTCGGCAACTTTTTCACCACTTCCTGATACGAATGGTCAACGAGTTCAAGAATCAACTTGTCGCCGCAATCGCTGTTGAAGTGGACTTGGTTCCAATATTTTTTGTTCCAATGGAATGCGCCTTCGATGGCGGTGTATTGTTCGCGGAGGTCGAGGGCGCGTTCGGGGTCGCATTTCATAGTTGCCATATCGGGGCGACTCATTGAAACTACGGCAAAAATCTTGTTGCAAATACGGAATGCCAGCACATCCTCCTCGAAGGGGAAATCCTCGGTAACGTGCGGCTTTGAAAGACAGTATTCGCGAAATTTTTCGATGTTCATAGTGGGGTGTATTTATGTTTAGGGCAAAGGTAAGCATTTATTTTGAGAATTGAGCCAATTTATTCGTGAAAAACATTTAGAAAAATTTGTTTTGATGCGGAATGTTTGTATATTTGCACAAAACTTAATCATTATGAAGACAAAAATCCTATACCTCGAAATCATTGCCGCCGCAGTCGCTTTGATTGGTGCAATCTACTATGCGCCAGATAGTTCGTTCAAGATTCCTTCCATTGTGAATACTATGGTTTTGCTTGTTTATTCCCTCGTGTGTTTTTTTATTTCGATGGTCAGAGTAAACAGCACGACCCAAAAGGATCAAATTGACAATTTCTTTCACAAACTTACATGGTTGGTTTTCTCGATTATGTCGATGGGAATTTTATTCAGGATTCAACACCATCCGGGAGCGGGTGTAATGCTTATGGTAAGCGGTTTGACTGGTGTTGCAATTTTATTTTACCATTTTTTTAATATAAACAAGGACAAGGATAAAGACCCAAAAATGACGCCGCCGGCGTATGACCCGCATGGAGAAAAACCGCTTAGAGGCGTTCCGTCGTCAGTCAATCAGAATGTTAATACGGTCTTGTTCAAATGGTTCGGCGAAAGATATTCACATTTGGAACTTGTTGCACGTCTTGCAATTGCGTTGGCGATAGTTGCAAAATTGTATTTTAGTTCCGATGGATTTGTTCCTGAAGTTGTTCCTGAGGATATGCCACTTTAAAAAGTCGGGGCAGTGAGATTCGAACTCACGACCCTCTGCTCCCAAAGCAGATACGCTAACCGGACTGCGCTATGCCCCGAATGTGTTGCCTGAAAGGTAGGTACATAAAAAAAAGCGGAGAGAGAGGGATTCGAACCCCCGGAGGTGTTACCCTCGTCGGTTTTCAAGACCGGTGCCATAAACCACTCGGCCATCTCTCCATTGCTTTATTTTGCGCTGCAAAGGTAGATAGTTTTTGGATTCCTACAAAATTTTTAGACATATTTTTTCAAAAAAAATCTCTC
>JAGCDD010000173.1 GCA_017651345.1 Bacteroidales bacterium
CCAAAACGGAGTTTGTTATAAGATGTATCTGTCTGTGCTTGTGCATTAATTATCAACGACATAACCGCCGTCAATACTAACAAAAACTTTTTCATTTTTAATTTCTAATTATTTCACGCCGCAAAATTACAGCGACTTTTTTTCACGCACAATCACCAAAAGTAGGTAAAATTGAAGGCGGGGAATAATTATTTTTAGGTAAAAAAATGAAAAAGAAGTTACGAATTTTATTTCAACTCAATAAATCAACCCGAACATCCACAGCGGGATGCGGTTGCCAAAGCCTATTTCTGTGTCATCGACAGCCAAAAAACTTTCGGGAATATCCTTAATTTGGGCGAAACTTTTTCTGCGACCACCAACCTCGAAAAGTAGTTTGCCATCCACAACAAAATCGCCCGTTGTAGGGGTCTGCACCTCGGCGACAGTCGAGGTCATAGACAAAAAAAACGTCTCTCTCTCGTTGCCCTTGTCAACCGTGGGGCAAAGTGCGTGCATCAGGTTGGTGTTGCTGAGGAAAATCTTGTCAGGCTTATAAAGATGCTTGTAATTTTTTGAATTGGTGGTCAACAACGACAAAATCTGTGCCTTATCAAGCGCATACAACATTTTGAGACCGAGGTCATTATTGGTTTCCAACTGTTTCCATAAGGCGGTCATATTTGGCTCGAAAGGCACTTGACTGCAAATCAACATCAAAAGGCGTTTGGTTTTTTGAATAGTTTCGTAAGAAACCGACTCCACGGCGGGCAGGTCGTTTTCGATGACAACAGACACAACAGACCTCAGCCGTTCTTTGAAATCATCACCGACAGCCTTATAAAATGGATAATAGCCGTGTTCCAAATATAGTTCAAAAAGGGGAATAATTTTCTCACTTTTAGTAATATCCATTGCCACCTTCACGTGGCCTTCGATAAGTTGACTAAGAGACAAAGGCTGTATCTTCACAATATCCTCAAACTCCAAAAACTCCCTGAAAGACAGCCCATTGAGCATATACAAAGTCTGACGGCGCGACAAATCCACCTGCGAATTGTCCATATTGAGAATCGAACTACTCGTATATGCAATCTTGATGTCGGGATAATTGTCATAAATATTTTTCAAGACTAACGCCCATTGCGGATAACGGTGAACCTCATCAAGATACAGCCTTTCGATGCCGTGCCTATCAGCCCAATCCACAAGATCCATCAGCGAATGTGTCTGAAACCAAAGGTCGTCAAGAGATGCATAAATGACGCGGTCGATGTCCTTATAAGTGTCTACGATGTGCTGCAAAAGCATAGTTGTCTTTCCAACACCCCGCGCGCCCTTGATGCCAATCATTCTAACGCCCCAATTAATCTTGTGATAGAGATAACGCCTGAATTTCACAGGCGTTTTGACTATCCTGCGGTGATAATTATCTATAAGTGATTGAATTTCATTAGTTTCCATTTTTATAATGTTTTTAATTGTCAACACCGCAAATATAAACATTTACATTCTAATCTGCAAACTTTTCGCAGATTTTTACATTTTGAAATGTAAATTTTGGGTCATTTTTTACATTTTGAAATGTAGATTCAACAAATACACATTTTCTTAAAAAAAATTGAAAAAAAATTATTTATATTAAAAACTTTCGTTATATTTGCAGCGGCGGATAAGGAGGCAATCTTGCATAGCCATTCTGATTCCGACAAGGACGTTTTATTTGACGCGAATCTACTATCTACAAACTTCGCAACTTTGTAAATCTATGGTAGAGGAAACGGCAACGAAACGTCTGCGTATGTAGTATATATTGGCGTATTATGCCTTCATATATACCGACGTGGACTTTTGCGTTGCTTATCCTATCATAGATTGGGCAATGCGAAGGCCTGTAGATAGTGGGGTAAGTTGATGTAAAAAACTCCCACGTCTTTTTTTTGTGTAATTCTGAGTTTGGGGAAGTGTTCGTCGGAGCAAAACTATAAAATCAAAATGAAAAAAGCATTGCTTTTATTTGCAATTGTTGCTGCATTTATTTGCACCGCAACTGCCCAAGAAACCTCACCGTTGGGAAGTGGTTGGCAGGTGAACTATGATGTTACCGACATCGCATTCAGAATGCAGAACAGGAATCCCGATGTTTACGGATTGGTCAACGACCGCTCCCCAATGCTCCTTACGAGACTTGGCGGCGGATACCGCCTCAACGAGAACTTTTATGTCGGAGCGTTGTTCGGCATAAAATCCGATGACCGCGACATCAAGCCCGTCGCAACATTCGATATGGAGTTCAACCTTCCATTGGAAAAAACCAAGGTCGTGCCGTATGCCAATGTACGTTGGAGCGGAATATTCAACGACAGCGAGTTGAAAGAAACAACACGGACTGAGAACAAGGTGGAGAAAAAAATCCTTGACACCGACGGAACCGCCATAGCCGGATTGGTTGAAATCGCGGCGGGTGTCAAGTATCCGATCAGCCCGATGGTGGATTTCAAAATCGGAATGGGATATTCCCACGACCTCACGCATTACAGGGGCGGCTTTACAATGCAAGCCGGAATCGCCGTACACGCTGGCCGGTAAGTAACAAGTTGTTGTGTAACAAATCATTATGGACTATCTCAACTTTCTCAGATGAGATAGTCCATTAATAAAAAAATAATATTATGAAGCAAATATTTGCAATATTGACAATCATCTTGACGGTTCTCTCCGCCAACGCCCAAGAAACGTACAAAGACCTCACAGCCGACGAGTGGATCGAAAAGGCAAAAAAAACTTGGAAAAAGAAAGAACAAGCAACCTATCTGAAAAATGCCGCAATGATGGATTCTCCAAGAGGTCAATATGAATATGCCAAACATTTAAGTTTGTACTCGCAAAAGAAAAGATCCTTTTCCTTTTATATGCAAAGTGCACAGCAAGGCTATGCGCCCGCACAATACGAGGTGGGAGTAATTTATGATTTTCTCAAGGGGTATGGAGTTCGCCCAAATAAGGATTCTGCCATATATTGGTATTTCAAGGCGAGCGAACAGAATTATGAAGAAGCATTTTTTAAATTGGGACGGATTTATGAACATACAAATGACTATTCAAATGCAGCAATATGGTATGACAAAGCCGTTAATAATATAAAACAATGGAAACACAAGAGGGATAAGTACTATGCATTATATATCTTAGGGAAAATATACGAAGGCTCTTACAATAATATGACTCCTGATTATGTCAAAGCATACAATTATTATGTTGCGACGGATGTCGACGACAATAACTCTTGGAGCAGAGAAGATGCACAGAAAGGCATCGCGCGTCTGAAACCCATCGTAACCAAAATCATCGCCGAACAAAAAATCCCCGAATTTGAAAAACAGTACGGCAACTCCAAAGACCCCGAAAAACTCTTTGAACTCGCCAACTTGTACACAGCAATAGAAAAATACGACAAGAGTTTCTTTTATCTCAGGAAAGCCGCCCAACTCGG
>JAGCDD010000174.1 GCA_017651345.1 Bacteroidales bacterium
GTGTTAGCATCTGAGTTCATTATATAGGCAATTTCTTTTATTGGTTTATCTTGATAATAATAAAGGTGTAGAAGAAGACGGTCGTCGAGCGGGAGGGTTTCGAGGGCGGCTTCTAATTGCTTGATACGCTCTTCGCTGCCAGTGGATAGTTGTTCGTCGAGATTGTCGGTTTCGGAAATTGGCGTGTCGTCAATGTTGACATAATGTATCTTGTTGCGGTTGAGGTGGTTGATAGATTCGTTGTAGGCAATGCGGCTAATCCACGTAATAAACGACGAGCGGCCTTCAAATTTGTCTATTGCTCCAAAAGCCTTTACAAAAGTGTTTTGCGCCAAGTCTTCGGCATCGGCACGGTTGGCTACCATTCGTGAAGTAAAGTCGATGATATTCTGCGAATAACGTTTTACAAAGTAAGCGTATCCGGCGGCTGCTGATTTGCGGTCGCCAGTGCGCAGATGTGTTTTTATCTGAGTTATTCTTTGTTGCTCGTCTATGTTGGTGGTGTGTGCCATCAGAGGGGTTTTTCGCCACGAAGATAAACATATTAGTGCAATTTTTTCTTGGATTTTGCTGAAAAAGTGAAAAATAAAAAAGGACGGTAACAATTTGCCGTCCTCAACTATTGAGATATTTTAATTAGTAAGTATCTAAATTATTATCCATTCTATTTTTAGTTGTTGAATACCGATTGTATTTCTTCTAATATTTTATCTTCGTAGGCAAGGCATAGTTGGAGCGCGTCTATCGATTCTTCCTCCGTTTTGAAGAATATATGTTTTTCATAAGGATAGCATTGTGATAGGTTGACTATTGCGGTGGCTTTCGAAGTTTTCAATCGGTTGAATTGGTAGCCAATGATTCGCATATTGAGTCCTCTTTCTGTGTAATTCCAAATCTCGTATTGAGAAATGCATTGATATACTGTGAGAAATCCATCGTTGATTGCTATTGTGAGTTTGGGTTTAATATCAATGCCATTCTTTCCCTTTTTATTGAGAAGGTAGTCTATGTGACCTTTTGCCTCGATGTTAGTGTTCGTAAGGTTGGTGATTGAGATTGTTGTGTCGGCAGAATTGCTGTAATTTATCTTAACCCAATTACTTACAGCGGCAAACAATTCGTCCTGTGTTTTATCTGGCACAGAAATGGTACGTTCTACGACGAGTCCGTTGAGCGAATCTAATTGGATGTTGTCGTCAACCTGATAGTTTTTTCCGTCCTCCCTCAATTCGTCGAGGTTAATGCATTTTTGTGCTGAGAGAGTTGCCGTCATTGTAAGAATGGCAACCAATGTAATGATATACCTTTTCATATTATCAATATTTTATATTAATTTGCAATATGACGGATAGAGCAAGTAAAAGTTACAGGTTGAATGTGATTTTTTTGCAATCGATTATTTTTTTTAATATATTTGCAAAAAAAACTATATGCCTGAGATTTGCAGATTTTTTGGTATTGTTATTACTATGTTTGGCGATGATCACAATCCGCCGCATTTTCACGTGCGTTATGGATCATACAAAGCAAGTATTACTATTGATAAAGGCATTGTAACAGGTCAGTTGCCACGAAATGTATTAAATAAGGTATATGCGTGGTTGGATACGCATTATGATGAATTAATTGAAAATTGGAATCGGATTCAAAATGGTGAAGAACCCCTTTCTATTTCACCTTTAAAATAAATTGATTATGAATGAAAACGAATTATTACGTGTAGTAGATGTAGATTATTTGCACGATTATGTTATGAATTTGGAATTTAGCAATGGTGAACATCGTATCGTAGATTTCAAGCCTCTGATGACTGGCAAACTACGAGAGCCATTGTTAAATTTGGATAATTTTATTCAATTTGCTCTGACTGATTGGACCCTGGAATGGTATAATGGTGTGGACTTTGCTCCTGAATATCTTTATGAGAACGGCAAAGCGGCGTAATTTATCTCTTTTTGAAATAAAGAATAAAAAAAGGACAGCCTCTCAGCCGTCCTTTTCTTTTTCTTATCTTATTAATTTACAATATCGGTTTCAACACAAATGTAAACGAGAACTCTTTGGGTTCGATGCGGTATTCGGGTAGGGGCATTGCGCCCCACGAGTCGTTGCCGGCGAGACCCTGCTGACGGTAATCGATTGTTACAGCGTAGAAATTGTTTTGCGGAAGGTCTACGGTGTGTTTTGTGCCGCGTTTTTCTTGTGCAAGGTCGTCGATGGTGTAGGGCGTTACGCTAAACTCAAACGGCTGACGGGTGTCGTTGCTCTGTTTGATTTCAAGTCCGTAGCCTTTGCCGTTCGACATACGCATTAGACGGTTGTCGGTGCGGTTGCCGTTTTCCTGAGGGCTGGGGTAGAGGTAGCACATCTGTTCGGGCGATGAGGTGTAACGTCCTATAAATGCGCTACTTTTGCGGTCGCAGTAGTTTTCGTGAGGTCCGCGTCCGTACCAATCTATTACGTTGAAATATTTTGCCACATTAAACTTGATTCCGAACCGAGGCATAATGGGCAAGTTTTTCTGGTCTTTGGTGTTGAGCGACTCAGTGATGTCGATCCATCCGTTGCCAAAAATGTAATATTCCATTATAAGTTCTGTTTTGGTGTTGGGAAGCGAGTAAACTGCGCGTACGTTGCTGCCAAAGTTGTCGGTGCTGGGCTGAAACGAAATCAGTTTATACTCCTTGCTGTCGAGCATCCACGCCTTGCAACGCTCGGGCATACGGTTGCCAAAATCATTGTCGGTGGGGGCACGCCAAAAGTTAGGTTCAATGGGACTGCGGAGCATATTCTCGGGATTGTTGGATGTGTTGATATGCTCAATTAATCCCGTTTTGCGGTTAAATTTTATTGTAAGGTTCTTGGTTACAACAATATAGAACTCCTTGTCCTTGGGTGTTTCCACTTTAAGGCTGCGGTCTACTTTGATTACCTCGTCGTCGGCAAAATCGCTGATTGAGGGCAGGTGAATTTGCTCTTGCGCCAAAACTGTACCTTCGGGAACGCAGGTGAAATCTTTTTTGAGACTAAACGAAACATTCAAAAAATATTCCTTACCCTCTTTCTTTTTGAGGTTTTTGATTTGGTCGGGACAAATGTTGAGCGATTTGCCGGGCTGCACTGCCGGAAAATCGTCCATATAAAATTTTGTAAGAACAAGGCCGTTTTCCAAAATGGTGAAGTCGGCGCGAAACATACTCAAATCCACAAAATTGTAGTTGTTGGTGATGCGTATGCTGTCGTTGAGCGGATGACGGCGGATGTCGATGTTTTGATATTGATACTTAACCTCTTCGAGAGCGGGGTGGGGGGTACGGTCGGGATTTACAAGTCCGTTCATACAGAAATTGTCGTCGCTTGGAGTGCCTTCGGGACCCCAGTCGCCGCCCCAGCCCCAATATTCTTTGCCATCTTTGGTTTTAACTATACCTTGGTCTACCCAGTCCCAAATAAAGCCGCCTTGAAGTTGGTAACTCGACTTAAACATATCCCAATACTCCTTGATGTTGCCGGTGCTGTTGCCCATAGAGTGCTCGTATTCGCAGAGAATCATCGGACGCTCGTGGAGATTTTGACCGTATTTTTTTACATAGTCGAAGGGATACATCGGGCAAACGATGTCGGTGTTGCGAGCCTCGCCTGCGGGTTCGTACTGCACGGGACGGGTGGGGTCGTAGGCTTTGAGACTATCGTAGCAAACTTCAAAATTTGAGCCGTTGCCCGCCTCGTTGCCAAGACTCCAAATTATAATGCTCGGATGGTTTTTGTCGCGGATTGCCATTCGCATAACACGCTCTACGTGAGAATGTTGCCAAAGTTTTACACCTGCAATGTTCTTAGGCCCGTAAATCAATCCGTGCGATTCGAGGTTGGCTTCGTCTACAAGATAGATGCCGAGACTGTCGCAGAGGTGATACCAATAAGGATCGTTGGGATAGTGCGACGTGCGCACGGCGTTTATGTTGTTGGCTTTCATTATTTTGATATCTTCGAGCATCGACTCGCGGGTAATCACGTGTCCGGTGTATTGGTCGTGTTCGTGACGGTCTACACCTTTTATATATATCTTCTTGTCGTTTACCATAAGAACACCGTCTTTGATTTCTACGCGGCGGAAACCTACGTTAAACGAGAAATACTGCGTTTCGATGCCCGGCGTGCGAAACTGAACAGCAACCCGATATAAGTTAGGAGTTTCGGCGCTCCAAAGGCTGATATTCGGCACTGCCACCGTCACCTCTTTTTGAGCCGAGCCGCCCTTTACCACGTTTACTGTCGACATCTGCTGCCCAATCATTTTGCTGCCTTGGTAAACCTTGGCTATCACATACGACGAAATGGTGTTTTCGGTGTGGTTTGAAATATCGAAAGTGCATTTCACCGTGCCGCTTTTGTAGTCGCGGCTGGGTTCTGCGTTGATTTTTATATCCTTGACAAACGCCTTAGGACGGGCAATGAGCGCAACTCCGCGTTCGATACCGTTGAAACGGAAAAAGTCTTGATCCTCTAAATACGATGCATCGCTCCAACGCAAAATTTTAAACGCCACCACATTTTTGCCCTTATTAACATAAGGTGTAATGTTAAACTCGGCGGCAAGTTTTGAATCTTCGGAATATCCTGCGTAATTGCCATTAACATAGACAAATAGCGCACTTCTTGCACCGTCTACTTGGAGTATCACATCCAAACCGTCCCAACTTTGCGGAATATCGATTTCCTTGCGGTAAAGACCTGTCCAGTTGTGGTCGAAAGGCACTTGCGGAGGCTGCGGATCGCGGCTAAAATCGTAAGTAACGTTTGTGTAGATGGGGTAACCGTAGCCATTCATCTGCCAATCGGCTGGCACTGCGAGGTTTTTCCAACCGCTGTCGTTGAAATCCGATTGTTCAAAACCATCGGGACACTTGCCCGGGTCTTCGGCAAAATAGAACTTCCAATCGTCGTTGAGGTTAACAAAATATTTCGATTGCTCAGTTTGCTGAATCGATGAATTTTCGTTGTCGTAAGGAAACCACGAAGCGTGCATAGGTTCGCGGTTAAATTCTACAATGTTTGGGTCGCAACACTCTTTGGGTAATTGTTGAGCGTTGACAGTAAGGCTGTTGGCTGCTATCAAGCCGGTTGCCGCAAATGCTTTTAGTATTTTGTTCATTGGTGTAATGTTCAGGTAAATGATTGTCCAAAGTTAATAAATTTATAAATAACTACCATACAATATGGTATTTTTTTTTGCCTCACCTTGCATAAAACCGCTGTCATGCTCCTCCGTTTCTTAACGTAAACTTAACTTACTTTGATTTATTATTTATGGCTTTGTTAATTAGGATTTTCGGGAATAAAAATTAACTTTGCGCGTTAATTAGCAAATTAAACAAACTCATATTTGATATGTCAAAAGTTATAAAATTGAAGAAAGGCTTGGATATCAACCTTAAAGGAAAGGCGGAACTCGCATTGACAGAGGCATCTGGCATTGCTGAGGTCGAAATTTCCATTAAGCCGTCTGATTTCCCCTGTATGAAGCCCGCCTTGAAGGTAAAGGAGGGTGACAAGGTAAAAGCCGGCTCGGTGCTCTTTACCGACAAGTACAGACCCGAGATCTGTTTCTGCTCGCCTGTGAGCGGAACAGTGGCTGAAATTCGCCGCGCCGAACGCCGACGGATAACCGACATAGTGGTTAAGGGCGACGGAGCGGGCGAGTACGAAAAGTTCGACACGGCTAATGTCAACTCAAAAGACGCCGCAAAAGAACTCTTGCTCAAAAGTGGTGTGTGGCCCTACCTCCGCCAGCGTCCGTTCAACATCATTGCCGACCCTCAATCAGAGTTTAAGGCTGTGTATGTGTCAACGTTCGACAGCGCACCCTTGGCTCCCGATTATCAGTTTATCTTGAAAGACCAAGTGGCTGAATTTCAGGCAGGTGTTGACATCCTCGGCAAAATTGCTCCCGTGTATTTGGGCTTAGACGCTAAGGTAAAAGACAACATCTTTGCTGGCGTTAAATGCAAGGAAATCAACAGTTTCGACGGTCCTCACCCTGCCGGAAACGCAGGTGTGCAAATTAGCCACATCATCCCTGTTAACAAGGGTGAGAATGTGATTGTGGTTAATCCTCAGGATGTTGCAATTATCGGTCGCCTTGTTAAAAACGGTATTTACGACGCTAAAAAAACTGTTGTAATTGCCGGTTCAAAGGTAAATAAACCGCAGTATATCAAAACAATAGCCAATACATCAGTTGCTCCGTTGATCAGCGGCAACATCGATGCCGACAACGCCCGCATCATCAGCGGCAACGTGCTCACCGGCACCAAAATCGACGAAAAAGGTTTCCTCGGATTCTACGACAACGTTATCACTGTTATCCCCGAGGGCAATTACTTCGACTTTTTTGGATGGGCATTACCCGGATTCAAAAAGTTCAGCGTTTCGCGCACATTCTTCTCTTGGCTTACTCCCAAAAAACAGTACGACCTCGACACCAATATGCACGGCGAAGAACGCGCTTACGTGGTAACAGGCACTTACGAGAAACTTCTCCCGATGGACATCCTGCCTTTGCAGTTGATTAAGGCTATCTTGGCAGAAAACATCGAACTTATGGAAGACCTTGGTATCTACGAGGTTGCGGAAGAAGATTTCGCACTCTGCGAGTTTGCCGACACTTCTAAAACTGAAATTCAGGCTATTATCCGAAAAGGTCTCGACCTTATGGTGGCAGAGAGCCGATAGTTAGTTAATATTGAAAATTAATTGAAAATGAAAGCATTAAGAAAGTATTTAGACAAAATAAAGCCTAATTTTCAGGAAGGGGGCAAATTCTCCAAACTGAAATCCACTTTCGGCGCATTCGAATCGTTCTTCTTTGTTCCCGATAAGGTTACAACCAAGGGCGCGCACATTCGCGACAATATGGATATGAAACGCAATATGACCGCCGTTATCATAGCCCTTTTGCCCGCGCTGTTTTTCGGAATGTGGAATACAGGCAGTTTCCATTACCAGTCGCTCGGCGAGAACCCTGGTTTTTGGAGCGAGTTTTTCTACGGTTTGGGACAGGTTTTCCCAATTATCGTAGTTAGTTATGTATCAGGACTTTTTCTCGAATTCCTTTTTGCTCAAATCCGCAAAGAGGAGGTTAACGAGGGATTCCTTGTAACAGGACTTTTGATTCCTATGATTGTGCCGGTAGACGTTCCCTTGTGGATGGTTGCCGTTGCCACAATGTTTGCCGTTCTTATTGGTAAAGAGGTATTTGGTGGCACAGGTATGAACATTGTTAACCCCGCTCTTCTTGCTCGTGCATTCCTCTTCTTTGCTTACCCCAGCAAAATGAGCGGCGACAAAGTTTGGATTGCAGGTATGGGCGACCCCGAGACCAAAATCGTTGACGGTTTCTCAGGTGCAACTCCTCTTGCCGACCTTGCCAACACAGGCTCTACTCATTACTCTATTGCCGATCAATTCTTCGGATTTATCCCCGGTGCCATCGGCGAAACTTCTACACTATGCATCCTTATTGGCGCAGTTATCCTTATTTGGACAGGCGTAGCAAGTTGGAAGATAATGATTTCGGGCGTTGCAGGATTGTTGCTCACAGGTCTTTTGATTAATGCCTGCGGCGAAAGCGCTTACACACAAGTTCCTTTCTGGCAGCACCTTATCCTCGGTGGTTTTGCATTCGGTATCGTGTTTATGGCTACCGACCCTGTAACTGCCGCACAAACCGAAACTGGCAAATGGATTTATGGTTTCTTAATCGGCGCAATGGTTCTTTTGGTTCGCGTAATCAACCCCGCGTTCCCCGAAGGCGTTATGCTCGCTATCCTCTTCGGCAACATCTGCGCACCGCTTATCGACCATATCATTATTCGTCAAAATATTAAACGTCGTTTGAAACGTGCAAAAACAAATTAATAACCATTAAATAGATTAAAGATGAATACACAAAGTAACGGATATACGGTGGTCTTTTCTACAATAATGGTTGTTGTAGTGGCTGCCGCATTGACGCTCATTTCTTTGGGCTTAAAAGATAGACAACAGGTTAATATCGACAATGAAAAACGTCAGAACATATTGAAATCTGCCGGTATCGCTATTGAGGGCAAAGTTTCTGATGAAAACGCTCAAAAATACGGTTTCATTCTCGAAAAAGGCTCTGTTGAGGATACATATAATAAATATGTAAACGAAGACGATTGCTTCATTGTGGATACTCTTGGCAATGTGGTTGAGGGCAAAGCATTTGAAGTTAATACTAAAAAAGATAAGAACAAACTTCCTGTTTTTGTTGTTAACAAAAACGGTGAAAAACTCTATGTTGTACCTTTGACAGGAAACGGTCTTTGGGGTGCTATTTGGGGATACGCTTCGCTCAAATCTGATTTCAACACTATCAACGGTGTTGTATTCGACCACGCAAGCGAGACTCCCGGACTTGGTGCAGAAATGACCCAATTGTACTTCTGCGAACAGTTTGAAGGACGACAGATGTATGAAGGCAATGATTTCTTGGGTATTATGAATGTCTACAAAGGCAATCCTAAAAATCCCAACGACGATCAAGACAAACTCCACGGTATTGATGCAATTTCTGGATCAACTTTAACCACAAAGGGCGTTCAGGATATGGTAAACAAAAGTCTAAAAGCATACGGAGCATACAAAAACTCTGTTCAAACTTCGGCTCAGCCTGTGGTTGGCGAAGTGTCTGATGATGCTCAACAGACTACCTTAACTAATGTTAACGAGTAAATTATTATGGCACAGACAAAAAAATCAGAACTTTTGACCAACCCGATAAACCTCAACAACCCTATTACGGTGCAGGTTTTGGGTATTTGTTCGGCACTTGCCGTAACGGTAAAATTGGAGCCCGCCATTGTTATGGCTATTTCGGTAACGGTAGTTACTGCTCTTGCTAACCTGATTATCTCTTTGATTAGAAATACGATACCTTCACGTATCAGAATTATTGTTCAACTTGTTGTTGTATCGTTTCTTGTTATCCTTGTAGATCAGGTGCTTAAAGCGTTTATGTACGACCTCGACAAGGCTCTGTCGGTATATGTGGGACTTATCATTACCAACTGTATCGTTATGGGTCGTTTGGAGGCATTTGCTCTTGGCAATAAACCCTTCCCCGCACTTCTTGACGGTATAGGCAGTGGAGCGGGATATGGCGTTATATTGATTGTCGTTGCTTTTATAAGAGAGTTTTTTGGCTCAGGCACATTGTTCGACCATCAGATTTTGCCCGATAGCATTTATATAGAAAACGGAGGTTTCTATTCTAACTGCGGTTTTATGCTTAATCCCCCTATGGCACTTATTTTAATTGGTATTGTCATCTGGATTCAAAGAGCCAAAGTTAAAGAACTTCAAGAAAAATAATTGTTGAACCTTTAAATACACAGTTTTAACATGGAATCATTAAGTTTATTTATAAGGTCTATTTTTATAGACAACATGATATTTTCGGCATTCCTTGGAATGTGTTCTTATCTTGCTGTTTCTAAGACCGTTAAAACATCAGTAGGATTGGGCGCGGCAGTTATTTTCGTTCTCTTGATTACTGTTCCTGTAAACTATCTTCTTCAAACTCGTATTCTCAACGAAGGTGCTTTAAGTTGGTTGGGCGAAGGGTTTGAAAAAGTTGATTTAAGTTTTCTCTCTTTCATCTTGTTCATCGCTGTAATTGCGGCAATTGTTCAACTTGTGGAAATGATTGTTGAAAAGTTCGCTCCCGCGCTTTATGGTCAGTTGGGTATTTTCTTGCCTTTGATTGCTGTAAACTGCGCTATTATGGGTGCTTCGCTTTTTATGCAACAGCGTATCGAACTCGATCCTTCTGATACCAAGGCTATTACTGGTATAGGCAGTGCTATTGTTTATGCTTTGGGTTCGGGTATTGGTTGGTTTTTGGCTATCGTTCTTATGGCCGCTATCAGAGAAAAAATCTCTTACTCTCACGTTCCCGCACCTCTTAAAGGTGTTGGTATCGCATTCATTGTCTGCGGTTTGATGGCAATTGCATTTATGTCGTTTATGGGTATCAAACTGTAACTGACTATTTTTACGAACTTATAAAAAATCAACAGAAATGATTTTATTAGACATATTTTCAACAACATTAGGAACGGCAGTGGCAGTATTCTTTGTTTTAGTACTGCTGCTCGTTATCCTGCTGCTTGTGGCAAAGGCAAAACTTCTGCCCTCAGGCAAGGTAAAAATCACTATCAACGGTGATAAAGAGGTTGAAGTAGAACAAGGCGGTTCGCTGTTGCAGACTCTCTCTACCGAGAAAATCTACCTTCCGTCGGCTTGCGGCGGCAAGGGTTCTTGCGGACAGTGCAAATGCCAAGTTGTTCAGGGCGGAGGCGAGATTTCGCCCACCGAAGTGCCCCATTTCACCCGCAAACAAATCAAAGACCACTGGCGTCTCGGTTGCCAAGTGAAGGTAAAAGGCGATATGGAAATCAAGGTGCCCGAGAGTGTTCTCGGCGTAAAGGAATGGCAGTGCAAGGTTATCTCAAACAAGAACGTTGCCACATTTATCAAAGAGTTCAAGGTGCAGTTGCCTCCGGGCGAGCATATGAACTTCATCCCTGGTTCGTACGCTCAGATCAAAATCCCAAAATACGACATCAACTACAACGATTTTGACCGCGACCTTATCAACAATGCCGAAGAAGGCAAGGTGTTCGTTCCCGCGTGGGAAAAATTCGGTCTTTTCAACCTCCATCAGAAAAACGACACCGAAACCATCCGCGCATACTCTATGGCCAACTATCCCGACGAGGGCGACATCATCACCCTTACCGTCCGCATAGCCACTCCGCCGTTTAAACCCAAACCGCAGGTTGGTTTCCAAGATGTTCCGTGCGGTATCGCATCTACATACATCTTCTCGCTTAAACCTGGCGACGTGGTAACAATGAGCGGTCCTTACGGCGACTTCCACCCGATTTTCGACTCAAAACGCGAAATGATTTGGGTAGGCGGTGGCGCAGGTATGGCTCCTCTCCGCGCACAGATTATGCATATGCTCAAAACTCTCCACACACGCGACCGCGAAATGCACTATTTCTACGGCGCACGTGCATTAGACGAGGTATTCTTTATGGAAGACTTCCTCGCTTTGGAAAAAGAGTATCCCAACTTCCACTTCCACCTTGCTCTCGACCGTCCCGACCCGAAGGCCGACGAAAAAGGCGTTAAGTACCCAGCAGGATTCATCGCTCCCGTTATGGGCGACACCTACCTCAAAGCGCACGAAGCACCTGAGGACATCGAATACTACCTCTGCGGACCGCCTATGATGGCCAAGACCGTTATCGACCTTCTCGACAGCCTCGGAGTGGATTTGGAGACCAATCTCCACTACGACCACTTCGGTTAGCAGTTTTTAAACGCTAATAAACCGTTTACCCCCGACCCGCAAGAGCCGGGGGTAAATATTATTTTTTCTTAACATTTTTAAGAAAC
>JAGCDD010000175.1 GCA_017651345.1 Bacteroidales bacterium
AAACGCACCAAGTCCTCGTTGACTAACCTCTCATAAAAATTTTGGTACTCACCAATAAGATTTATGCTCTCGGCTTCTGGCAGTTTATGCACATCGGAACGCCAATCTTTGAATCTTTCAGTAATTTCTTCCGGCGGATTTTTGAATTTCATTATCAGCGTGGCGACTTCTTGTTCTGTTTGGCGTTTCTCGTTTTTCTTATTGTTTTCTTGCTGTGACAGTTCTTGCTGAAAACCGTTTCGTATGCTGTCAATATTATCGTAACGCACATCAAGGCATTGCGCATTTGCGGTTTCAAAGCCGGAAATATCAACCCTGCCCAACCTTTTCAGGATTTCGTCATTATCCGCAAGGCGTTTTTGAGCATTTACAATATCCACTTTTTCAATTTGGAATATTTCTTTGTCCTTGTTTTTTATAGTTTCATTTTCCAATATCTTCAACTTATTTTGGACAACGCTCAATTGCTCTTGCAACGCCTTTACCCTGTCGTTTGTGGCTTCCAATTTCTTTTTTTCTTCCGATTTTTCTTGAATTTTGTTGGCACTTTCCTGCCAATTGATTTCCTCAAATTTTGTGAAAATCTTGAAAATGTCGTCGAAACATTCTTTACGTTTCTCTATCGCTTTAATTGATGCGGATATTTCGCGGGTGTCTTTCGTATTTTGTTTTTGCTGTTCTTGCAATTCTTTGAGTAGGGCGCGAAAAGAAGCAATTTTTTCCTTGTTGTCCCAACCCAAAACATAATTGTCGCGGCTGTTGACGTGCTTTCGGTCATCTTTTTCGTGTTTGTTGTTCGTGGATTTTATCAAACCTTCTACCGTTGCAGCCTTTTCGCCGTATTTATCAAATTCGTCCAAATCGGCGACACAATCGTAGTTGTAATTTTCATAAATAACGTCCTCGATCCATTCACAATATTGGCTTTTAGTATTGAATTCAAACTTATTGTAAAGGCAATTATCAGACAACTTCCTGTTTTGGTATCCTTTTAGCGACGATGTACCTTTGTAGCGTTGAAATACAATTCGTCCGTTGAGGTTGTTGAAGTTAACAAATTGATTGACAGCCTTGTAATATTTTTCGGGAACAATCAACCTGAGCGCGAAGTTGTGAAGGATTTTTTCGATGGTGTTTTCCCATTTCTTTTCACTGTCTTTCACACTGATTAGTTCACCTATGAAGGGGATTTCTGATGGCATTGCGCCAACTTCTTGCAAAATCATCTCTCTGATTCTCGCTACATTTTCAGGAATGTTGTTTTTGTTTTTTTGAAGGATTTCAAGCGTTTCAATGTTTTTTTCAATGTCCTCTTTGATGTCATCGGCTTTGTTTTTTGCCAAACGCAATTCCTCTGTTTTATCGTCAATTTGATTTTGACAATTACCTTTTTCCTCCCGTGCCTTTTCGCGGTTGTCGATAAAAACTTGTTCCGACGGATTTTCCGGCAATTCTACTTCCCTTGCTTTTTCATTGTACTTGTCCGATTTTTCTTGGCGAGTGGACTTTTGTTTTACAAGAGAAGTTATTTCCTTTTCTAATTGCTTGATTTTGTTGCCAATGTCATCTTTTTCGATGGCAAGCGACAGTCCGCGTTCTTCCACCTTCAACTGTTCTTTTTCGTCGTTGAGTTCATTGAGTTGGGCGTTCAATTCATCAAGTTTTTCATTGAGTTCTACGATTTTGCTGTTGGCAAGTTCCACGTTTTTTTGCGCAAACCAATATACGGACAAACTGCGTTTTTTATCCATCATTTCAAGCGCAGTGTCAATCTCGGACAATTTTTTTGCTTTCTCATCAATAGGCTCTAACTGAGCGATTTGCTCTTTGACCTTTTCAATCTTTGTTTTTGCACCGATTAATGTAGCAAAATTATCGTTAAGGTTTGCGAATGCAGCCTCTGATTCGCGTTGTTCGAGCATATTGTTGCGGATAAATTCGTCCAAATCGTTCAAGACTTTTACGCCGACAATTTGATTGAACAACGTTAATGCTTTGTCGGAACGCAAGCCCAACGCACTGACAAAGCGGTCGGTATAGTCTTTTATATATACATAAAAATCGATTTGGCGTTTAGAGGAATTAGAATTGTATTTTTTTTCTAATACTTTTTTCCAAACTCCGTTGCTGCCATCGAATCCCGAAAGGTCATTTTCAATTGTCAACGGTTTGTATGAAAATCCGTATGTGCATTTCAGTTCACCATTGACGAAGTAACGCACTTGAAACAATGTTACAACCTTCTGATGATTATTGACGAAAGATGCCAAAATAATTGAATATGTTGACTTGTCGCGGAGTTGCTTAGTTTTTACCGAAGTTTCACCTTCGGCTTGAATATTTCCATAATTGCCAAGCACGTATGACTCTTCGCTTCTATCGCCCTTTTTTTCAATACCTGACGATTGGTTGTAGAATCTGTCCTTTTTGGCAGGCACGAGCAAAGTCAAAAGTGCGTCAATCAACGTACTTTTGCCTGATGCGTTTGCTCCTGTTAGCAACGAGTTGTTGCCCTGCGGCGCAATCCTATAAATCCTATTGTGGAACGTTCCCCAATTGAACAGTTCCAAATAATTGAGCCTGAATCCCGCCGAGCCCGCGTCCGTGGTGAATAAATCATATAGTCCCTGCATAGTCTTCCAAATTTTTCTTGAACGTGTCCAAATCTTGAAGCGTAACCTTCTCTTTGATAATGCGGTGGATTTTGTACCGTATTTCATCGTCGCTACGCTTGATTTCCTTTAAAAAACCCAAATCACAAACGGTTTTGATACAAGAATCCAAGTCTTTTTCTAATTTTACTTTGTTATAATTGTCGGATAAAAAAAGTTTCACTTCGTCTTTTATCTCATTGTTAGTGATGATTTTGTCAAACGACTGAGTTTCTATCGGGTTGTTGTCGTAATCTTCCAAAACTTGCCTCAAAACGATAAGCACCAACGATGTTTCAAACCCCAACTGTCGACGGGAAACCAAGTTTAATGTAGAATCGTCGTCATAGACGATTTGTTTGACGTATGCAAATCCATCGTCTTCCTTCAAAATCATTTCTAATCCGATTACCGACAGATAATCCTGAATATCTGATTGATAATTG
>JAGCDD010000176.1 GCA_017651345.1 Bacteroidales bacterium
GTGGCGGGTTTGGCGTCGGTGGAAGCGGGGGCGTTGTTAGAGTTGCCGCCGCAAGACGACATAATGGCTGCCATAGCCAAAACGCCGATTACGAGTAAAGTTTTTTTCATTTTGTCGTGTTTTTTTAAGATTGTTTCTATATTTTCAAATTTCCGCCACAAAGTTACAAAAAATGTCGTAACGCAAGAAGTCCCATGAAAATTTAGTATGGAAAAATGTGTAACATCAGTCCAAAAAAGTTTGGAAAAATGTGTATCTTAGGCTTGAAAATATCAGGAAAAATGTGTAAATTTGTTTGAAAGTAATTGATTATTAGGTTGTTATTAAAAATGTAAAATCGCACCGAAATATAAGACAAATCTCAAAAAACTCGGCGTTAACAAAAGTTAAATTCTTCTTTGAAAGTGCCGTACAATATGCTGTAAGGCACTTTTTGAATAAAATAGGTTGTCTAAATCTGCAAAAATAATGCAGATTTAGACAACCTATTTTTGTAAGTGTTTGATTGTCAGACGATTAACATACAATTTATTCAAACAAATCCTCCATTTTCACTTCGTACTGCACGTCGGCGGAGTAGGGGTTTTCTTTCAGACCGAATGTGGTAATCCATACGGGGATGGGGTCGCAGTTGGTATCGGATTCGGCGCGGAACGATTCTATGCGGTTGCGCATTGCCATATCGTCCTCTTTGGTGATGGTGTAGGGGCCGTCGGCAAATTTAATTTCGCAAATGTTGACGATTTTGTCGGCGCGTTCTATTATAAGGTCAATTTGGGCGTTTGGCACAGAAGTACGGCTGCGCCAAGAGTAATATTCAACCGCCACGCGGCTGAGTCCCAATGCGTTGCGTATTTGGTCGATGTGCCATAAGCACACCCTTTCATAGGCCAATCCGTTCCACGTGTTGAGCACGGAGGTTTTTTGGCGGTCTTGCCAAAAGGTCTTGTTATGAGCCTTTTGCGAAAATGTCAGATGAAAAAGCGTGAACAAATCAATCAGTTGGTAGTATGCGTCACGTTTTTTGACCTTGCCGCGCGACTTGCCATAAAAACATCTTATCAAATTGCTATGTTCCAAATCTTCAAGCATTTTTGTAAGTTTGCCGTTTTGAGGGAGTTTGGTGGCGGTGGCAATGTCAGCGCGGGAGAGACCGCTTTTGCTTTTGGCGAGAATCTCGATGATTTTCATATACGGCTCGGGATTGCGGAAAAGCGAGTTGTAGAGTTGCCGGTATTCGCGGTGGAGTTCGCCCGACGGACTGAAATACAAGTTGTCAATATTGGCGGCGAGGGTCTTTTGCTTGTCAAAAAGATTAAGGTAATAAGGTATGCCGCCAAAGACCATATACGCCTCGGCAATCATCTTGCGCGGCCATTGTATGTGTTTGAATTTGAGGAATTTTTCAGTTTCGGCAAGCGAAAATTGCTGTAAATATATGTTGCCGGTTGTCCGGTTGTGAAGTCCGCCGTGATTGTCGATGATGTTGCCTACAATCCACGATGTCGCAGAGCCGCACACAATGAGAAGTACGTCGCGGCGGTCGGCTGCAAATGAGTTCCAAAAATATCCCAACGCCTTCACAAAATTGGTTTTGGGTATGTCGAAACAGGGAATTTCGTCCAAGAAAATCACCTTGCGCTTTTGGGTGGATTTTTCTATAAGTTGCGCCAAATCGTCAAAGGCTTCCAACCAATTTTTGGGTGGATTGCCCTCGAAACCGTATTTTTGCAAAGAGTTAAAAAATGTATAAAACTGCAACTCCTTCGAGCCGTCTATGATGCCGGATGTCTCGAATGTGAACTTCCCTTCAAAATATTGTTTTATGAGGAAAGTCTTGCCCACACGGCGACGCCCATAAACGGTGATGAACTCGCTTTTGGTTGATTTATAGAGCGTTAACAGCCGCTTAGACTCCGCTTCTCTGCCTATGATTTCTGTTTTCTTAATCGTTTTCTTTTGGTGGCAAAGTTAGTTTTTTTGTTTCAAATTTCCAAATATTACCTGTCTAAATCTGCATTTTTTTTGCAGATTTAGACAACCTATCCGAGATTACCTGTCTAAATCTGCATTTTTTTTGCAGATTTAGACAACCTATTTTTGTAACTTGTTGATTATTAATTAAATAACCTCTTAAAAACTTGATAACAAAATTTTTTCCATTTTTCGGAATGATTTGTTATCTTTGGCGGCAGAAAATTAATCATTGGAAATATGGCAGAAAAGAAAAAATACGATTTCTTTATCAGTTATCGCCGCGCCAACAATGGTACGGTGTGTGGCAGTTATCTTGCTGGGTTGTTGAAGGGCTATTCTGTTTTTTATGATGTAAGTTCTATTACAGAGGGGCAGTTCGACAGTCAGATACGCAACGCTTTGCAGAATACAGAGCGTTTTATCCTTGTGGTAACAGAGGGTGCGTTTTTAAGACCAGAAGTTCCAGGCAAACGTGATTGGTACTATGAGGAGATTGGTATGGCAATTCAATTAGTAGGTCTTGATAGAATAACGCCAATTATTTTCAGTGGTTCGTTTAACGAAAGCATTCTTCCTGATTCTCTAAAAAATAAAAAATTGTGTGGATGTCAGACAGTAAAATACGTTCCTGAATATGCTGAATATTTTGAGGACAAATTTTATAAGCATCTTGGCATTAGCAAATCGACTAATATCAGGACATTGATTACCAGAGAGACAGCTGCACCTACGGATGAACAGGTAAACGATGACACAGAAAACGATACGCCAATTGTAGTACCAAAAAATTTTACCATAGAGCATCCGTATCCTTTCAAAATGATATTTGTCCCAGGCGGCACATTCCAAATGGGTTCTAATGAATACGATGATGAAAAACCGATACATTCGGTAACTCTTTCCGATTACTATATTGGCGAAACACAAGTAACGCAAGGCTTGTGGAGGGCTGTTATGGGCGATAATCCGAGCAACTTCAAGAAAGGCGACGATTATCCTGTGGAATGTGTTTCTTGGAATGATATTGTAAATAAATTTTTGCCAGAACTTAATCGTCAGACCGGTAAAAACTTCTGTTTGCCAACCGAAGCGCAGTGGGAATTTGCAGCGCGTGGTGGTAACGATAGTAAGGGTTATAAATATAGTGGCAGCAATAATATAAAGGATGTTGCTGTTTATGATGAGGTTTCATACGACTTGGGAGATAAAAATCCAAATTATGGAACTCATCCTGTAAAATCAAAATCACCAAACGAACTTGGCATCTATGGAATGTCAGGCAACGTTTGGGAGTGGTGTCAAGATTTGTATAAAGAAGATCATTACAAGGA
>JAGCDD010000177.1 GCA_017651345.1 Bacteroidales bacterium
GGCATTCTCACCGCCTATGAAATTTCTCAACTCGACCTCTCAAACACAAAACTCGTTGTCCTCTCCGCCTGCGAAACGGCGCGGGGAAAGATTTTTCCTGTGGACGGTGTTTTTGGATTGCAACGTGCTTTTAAACAGGCTGGTGCAGGGGCGATATTGATGTCGCTGTGGAAGGTGGATGACGGCGTAACGGCCATCTTTATGGAGCATTTTTACAAATTTCTATTCCAATCCAACGGCCGCCACAAGGCTCTCAAACTTGCCCAAGACGAGGTTAAAAAACAATTTCCCGACCCGTATTATTGGGCTGCATGGGTGATGTTGGATTAAAAGATGGCAAATCTCCATCAAAAACTTACCTCATAAACCATATTTTGATTTATCAATGCCGGGTCGTTTGACATTAAATTGCTGACTTGTAATATCCAATCTGTATTTTTGGTAATTTTGTGACGGTTAAGCACTTGGACAACATAATATGAAAGTGAGCCGTAGTGTTTGCCGTTTTTTACAACCTCTTTACTGGTTTGATATGCACGGCAGGCTTCAAGCACAATTATGTCGGCGCCACCCGGTATTTTTTCTATCGCAAAATTACTTGTACGGTCGATTCTCGGGGCGAAAAGTTTGCCATCTTCGCTGAATCCCAAACGTGTACCACGCTCAATGCCTTCATCATCCTCCTCGTCGCGCGAGCCTGTACCCGAGTAGCAGGCATCAATTACAACGCACAAAAGACCATTTTCACCGATTTTTTGGCGGATGGCTGTGAAATACGAATATAGTTCGTCGTCGATGATATGGTTTTGGCCTTCATAAACGCCTGATTGATAATTAATTTCGGCATCGTATGCTACAAGTGATTCGTCCCAATGGTCGTCTTCGTCGAAAGGGGGCTTGTCTTCAAATGGTTGACCGTGACACGAAAAATGAATATACACACAACTTCCTTTGGTAGAGTTGGTTGCAAGGTTTTGCAATTCGTTGCGAATATTGGCGGCTGTGGCTTGGCTATTGAAAAGTACGGTTGTTTTAAAGCCCTTGTTATCAAGCATTTTGCCAACAATTTCGTAATCATTTGCGCCGTTGATTTTTTTAAATCCCGAACTGTCGGGGTAATCGGATATGCCCACAAAAAGCGCACTCCTCTCCTGCCCCATCGCAGCAATGGCGACGAAACTTATTAATATACAGACAAATAGTATTTTTCGCATAAGCATAATTTGTTTGAAAAAAATTGCAGTCCACCATCGTGAACTGCAATTAATATACCTAAATTTCAATATCTTACAAATACGAACATTTATACCAATCAAAATCGGCACATCCGCCTAATTCTTTTGTAGAATAATCGAACTGTGCATACCGCTGCCCGATAAAGTGGTCGAGGCTGTATGTCATATTCAAAGTGTGTCCGATGTGGTTCCAGTTGGTGCCATCAAGCGAATAGTAAAATTCGGCTTTGTCGATACCGTGGCTGCCAATCAAACTGTTGTCGGCTTCGCGGGTAAAATCGCAATCGGCTTTGAAATAGATTACGTCGGCATCGGCGGGCAATGTTTCCACAACGTGCTGAACACCACGCTTAGGAGGCCATCCTGTGCTTTCGCCTTCGGGCATATTGTCTACCATTACGATTGATTTTTTGCCGCCGTCGTTCTGAATGGCTACAAATCCAAACTGACCTGCAAGAAGTCCGAGACCAGCAATGTCGCCATCGTTGAGTTTAGATGCGTCGAGCATTACCGAGCCGCTGCATTTTGGTCCGAATGTGCGCTGTGTGAGCATATTACGGCTTTGTGTAAAGAGTGTGTCGATGCGGTCGGTTTTAAGACGGAGGAATCCTTTGCGCTCGGTCATACTCCAAAGCGAGTTTACAGGATTGTGGTTCCACTGCCAAACAATTTTGGGTTTGTCGCCATCGAAATCATCGCTGTCAACAATGCCAGGAATCAAGCCTTTGCTCTTGGGAAGGTCAAGTGTATCAGGCACTTTGCCGTTTACTCCAAACACAGGCCAACCGTCTTGCCATTCCACAGGAACGATAAACGGAATACGTCCCACAGCACCACGGTCGCCAAAAAGATAAGCGTACCATTTGCCTTCGGGAGTGTCGATTAAGCCACCCTGAGCCACGCCTTTATCTTGAAAAACCATCTTGCCCTCGTAAGAACCAAAAAGATTGTCGGCACGGTGACAAACCACTGTGCGCATTCCGCCGCGAGGCCAAGTGATGTTGATAAGATAGTATTTGCCGTTGATTTTAAACATCTGCGAACCCTCTGCGCCAAGCATAAGATCCTCACCAGCAGGAAGTCCGGCATTTTCGATAAGGACTTTTTCAGATTCGGGAACCACGCCAGAAAAATCGGGCTTGATTTCGCGGATAAAGATTTTGCCGTTGCCGTTGATCATATACACCTTGCCGTCGTCCTCAAAAACCACAGTATGATCGTGGAGCGAGGGTTCAAATTCGTGACGTTCCCACTTGCCGCTCTCGATATTGTCGGTGGTGAAAAAGTAGGTTTTGGCAGTTACTTGGTCGAATGTGCTAACAAAGTATTTTCCACCCACATAGCGTATGCAACTTGCCCACGAACCCTTGCCGTAGGTGTTTTTGCCGTTGAGGAGCATAGTTTCGTCTTTTTCGCCAAGAATATCGTAAGCGTAACTTACTATCTCCCAATTAGAAAGGTCTTTTGATTTCATAATCGGCACACCTGGGTTCATATGCATTGTGGTGCTGCTCATATAATAAGTGTCGCCCACACGCATCATCGACATATCGGGCACGTCAGCCCAGATAATCGGGTTGGGAGTGCCAAGTTGCACGGCTTCCTGTTGTTGAGCCTGATTGCAACCGGCAAAAATTGCCGCCGCACTGATGGCGGTTAGTAAACAATTGAATTTCATTGTGATAGAGTTTATTTTTTAAAAAGATTGATATCAACAAAATTGCCAAGAGCGCGATGACCGTCGGCATTGGGGTGAAGATGGTCGTTGTCGTGAAGTGTGGAATCCATTATAAATGGGTCTTCTTTGCTGCAAATGGCTGTTTCTAAGTCGATTACAGTATCAAACAATCCACAAGTGCGAATCCAGTTGTTAACGTTTTGGCGAAGTTGCTCTTTTTCGGGAGTGTAGTAAAAACTCTCTTTAAACGGGGTAATGGTAGCGCCGTAAACTATTAATCCTTTGGCTTTTGCATCGTTTATCATCTTGGTGTAGGCATCTTTCAAGGCTTGTTCGGTTTGTGCCACATCGCGAGAGCCACCAATATCGTTAACACCCTCAAATATAACCACATACTTAACTCCCGGCTGCTCTAACACATCACGGCTGTAACGCTTTGATGCCGTTGGACCTAATCCACCGAAAACCACGCAGTTGCCGCCAATTCCCATATTCAATAC
This sequence comes from Bacteroidales bacterium, assembly GCA_017651345.1. Classification (GTDB taxonomy): domain Bacteria; phylum Bacteroidota; class Bacteroidia; order Bacteroidales; family UBA3824; genus UBA3824. The sequence goes on from JAGCDD010000177.1 coordinate 3,414, forward strand.
GCTGAGATTTTTGGTTGCGGAATCGGCTAAAAGACGCTCGGTAAATACATCGGGCCAACGGTTGTTCATATTGGTGGTAGAGCCGCGACCATCGGTAATTGAGTTGCCAATGATAGCCACAGCACGGTTTTTAACAGAGGTGAGAATGTCGATACGCTCAATTGAGTACCAATGGTCGGTTTTGATTGAGTTACTGAAATTTGCATCGTTGAGATGGTTGCCTTCCATAATAAACGATGTGGTGCGCGAACCCGGGTGACCAGTGAGTTTCTCGGGAGCGTTTTCGTAAACAATTGTTATAGCCACGTCGCCACGATTTTTAACCGACAGAGCCAACGGGTCGGAGATAACTGTTTCGCCAACAGGAATTTCCAAAGATGGTTTATTGCCAAACAAAACATTAGTGGCAGAAGAAGGGTCGATGGCGCAACTGTCGATAGAATTGGCAATGCTCACAGCGGAGATTTTCAACGGAGCGTCGCCAAACTCGTTTGAAAGTTTTAACCTTAGCGAATCGCCGCCAAGAGTTACCTTAACGCGCTGACGGATAGTGTTTCCCGAAAGTCCGGGCGCAGGCGGCATATTGTGCGGTTCGGTAAGTTGCACGGCTGTGCCCCAAGTGGCAAGCCAGTGTTTTGGTTCTGCGTTTTTTGGTGCGTTACCACTGCACGAAAATATTGACATAGTGGCAGTTAGAGCACAAAGATAAATAAGTCTTTTCATTTTCAGTTTATTATTTAGAATTTAAAATTATTATATCGCCTTTTGTGGTTTCAATGTCGTAGTCGTGATCATAGCCCCAAATTTCTTCGATAATTTCATCATCAGGATAAAGCGGGGAAATAAGAGGAGTTTTAACATCGGAAGGAAGCAACAACGGATTTTTACATTCACCCTCGGCTGGTTTAATATTTTCGCCTTCGAATTCAACCCGAGAACGAATACGTAGAGTTCCACCAATAGTAGATAATATCTTAACATGCTGCAACTTACCATCTTTCCAATCCATATCAACCACAA
>JAGCDD010000178.1 GCA_017651345.1 Bacteroidales bacterium
GATACGAACCAAATTTTTCTAAACCGTGCATGAATCTGCCAGCCGACTTGTACACTGGATTGCCATACGAACTCAAAAGACATGGATACAAGACATTCACTTTTATAACAGGCGACCCTCATTACGACAATATGAACTCGTTTTTGAGAGACAACAATATCGACAACATCATCGCATTAGCAGACTACCCGAAAGAAAAAATCGCCAACCGATTCGGGGTGCGCGACGATTACATGTTTGAATACGGTATATCCCAACTCAACAAGGTAAAAGACAAACCGTTCTTTGCAATGTTCCTCACATGCAGCAACCACTCTCCATATTCAATCCCAGACGAATACTCATCAAGGTTTTCCCTTATCGACGACCAAGCAATAGCATACGCCGACGACGCTATAAAATACTTTTTTGAAAACGCTGTCAATACTGATTGGGGCAAAAATACAATCTTTATATTTGTAGCGGACCACGGCAAACCGCGCGGCGAAAACATTTATGACATGGTGTACAACTACAACCGAATACCCATCTACATTTATTCCAACCTATTTGAAGGGAATATGAAACGCATGGACATCTTGGGCGGGCAAATAGACATCTTCCCTACTGTCATGGGTCTTTTGGGTCTCGACTACACCAACAACACATTGGGTATCGACTTGTTTAAAAACAAGCGTCGGTACATCCATTTCGTTTCCGACGAGCACCTCGGTTGCGCAGACAAAGAGTATTTCTATTGCTACAACATCATATCCCAACAGGAATTTCTGTACAAAATAGGCAGTTCGCAAAACCTCACGACTATCAATCCAAGCAAGACTGCGGAAATGAGACAGTATGCAACATCAATGATGAAAATCAACAACACCGCAATCAAAGAACATTGGACACGACCATAAGAAGAACGATTCACAAAAGTGTGTTGTCCTCCACATTTTGTTTTTCCCAAATCTTAATCATCGTGTAAAACTTGTAATTAGCGGCGTTGATGGCGTACACAAGGCCACGGATGCCATACCTGAATCCGCCTTTGAATATGAAACTCTTGATGAACCTGTGGGTGCATTTCACGAAAATCTTAAACATGCCCACTTTGTCGCCCTGTTTCTTAACTACCTCGTTTTCAGTGTATTGGTTCATTTTGTGCAATTGGTCATACACCGTGTCGCTGATATGGATGAGGGCAAGTTCCATACGCTGAGGAGGTATTTTTTCAATCGCGCCGTCCACCGTGGGAAAAGTGTGTACGTATGGCGGCCAATTAGAGCCTTCACGCTTAAAAAACCTCAGCTGCGGGTCGGGATATGTCTGTTTGATAAACTTGTTCATCACATAATTTTTGCGTGGAATGTACAGTCCGGCAGGACAGTTTTCTTCTTGAATCCTGTCATACAGATATTTGCGCAAATCCTCAGTGATAAGTTCATCAGCATCCACCACCAACACCCAATACGACGAAGCCGATTGGATAGCAAAATTGCGTGCCGGCTCCGCGCTTACATAATCTTTCTTAGGAAACGTAACAACCTTGCAGCCATACCGTTGGGCGATTTCTACTGTGTGGTCGGTGCTTTCCATATCGCAGACCACAATTTCGTCAAAATCCTTTGCAGCCTGCAAAACCTTCTCCAAATGCCTTTCGGCGTTGTAGGTATTGATTACAACTGATATTTTATTTTTCATCATTAATTTCTTTATAACATTCAATTAATTGGTTAGCCTGAATTTTCTCCGAAAATTTTTCCACATATTTTTTGCTATTGTCGATTGAATTCTGACGAAAGGCGGTGTCAGTGGAAAATTTTTCTATTGCAGCCGCCAATGCTTTTTCATCATCAGGATCTACATAAATGCAATCTGGTCCGCCAGCCTCTTCAAGGCAAGAACCCGTAGCCGCAATCACTGGCACACCGCAGCAAATAGCCTCAATTATCGGAATCCCAAACCCCTCATACCGCGACGGATAGATAAAAATCTCGCTCATACGGTACATCGGCGCAAGGTCTTCAAAAGGCACTTTGTCAAAAATAAACAACAAATCTTTGACGCCCAATTTTTCGGCTTCCTTTTCAATTTCAGCAGTGTATTTAGTTCTCTTGCCGACAATTACAAGCGGCATTTTTTCCGTCAAAAGTGGCAACGCCTTGACAATCAAAAGCGCATTTTTGCGTTCTTCAATGCTGCCAACATTCAGCAAATATCGGTCGGGAAGATTGTATTTTTTTCTGACATTATTTAAGACATCATCGGGAATTGGGGTCTTGAAAACCTTGTCGCAACCTTGATAAATCACCCTGATTTTGTCGGGATTTATGTTGAAAATATCAACGACATCCCTTTTTGTACATTCGCTTACAGCTATAATTTTGTCGGCATTCTCACACGCCTTGCGGAATTTGTAGGCGTAGATTTTGCGGTCAAAAAACTTGTAGTATTTCGGGAATTTCAGGAAAATCAGGTCGTGAATCGTTACCACGCTTTTAGCGTTAGTTTTTTTTATCGTCAACGGCAATTCATTGCTAAGTCCATGATATATAATATTTTCGTACTCCGCAATTTCATTCCTAATTCCAAAAACTCCCCATAATGACGACAATTTTTCCCATAATCCTTTTTTCGGCAAAACAGTTTCTATTTTTGGATATTGTTCCAAAATCTCCCGTAACTGCTCATTTTTGTTTGGCTTTGTCAAGAAAATCACATAACGATTTTCCGGAAAAAACTTAGCCAACAATTCTATGATATGTCGGCTATAATTTCCGAGTCCTGTACGGTTGTTTGAGGCACGCTTGCCATCAAATGCTATGGTCATCTTAGTCATCTTCAATGCTTACACACATATAGCGATTCACACTGCAAACTTATACATTTTTTGCCTACCAGACAAAACTTTTTTAATACAATAATCCAAACATCCACAACGGAATCCTATGGCCCATGCCGGACTCGATGCCATCTACGGCGAGATAACTCTGCGGAATGTTCTTTATTTGGTCGTAAGTCTTGTTTTGACCGCCAACCTCAAAGAGATATTTGCCATCTACAAGGAAATCGCCTTGCTTTGGATAACGGACATCGAACACCAGTTGCATCTGATTGAAGAAAAACGTCTCACGCAAAGTGCCAACGTCA
>JAGCDD010000179.1 GCA_017651345.1 Bacteroidales bacterium
CTGGAGAAGGTTCCAAGGGGTCGGCTGTTCGGCGATTATAATGGCACGCGAGCGGGGTACAAAACGTCGTGAGACTGTTTGGTCCCTATCTGGTGCGGGCGTTGGAAGATTGAGGGGGCCCGGTCTTAGTACGAGAGGACCGGACTGGACGAACCTCCGGTGAATCTGTTGTCGCGGCAGCGGCACGGCAGAGTGGCCGAGTTCGGTTAGGATAAGCGCTGAAAGCATCTAAGCGCGAAGCCTGCCCCGAGATGAGTCTTCCTTGAGGGCCGCGGAAGAATACCGCGTTGATAGGCAGCAGGTGTAAATACGGCAACGTATGAGCCGAGCTGTACTAATAGCCCGAAAGCTTTCTTACTACGGACTCAGATCCCGAGCGTGACTGCTTCTGAATCGTGTCTTCCTTATAACGGGAGAAATTGAGAATTGGCAATAGAGAATTGGCAATAAAGAAAAGCAATTTCAACTCGGTAAAACATTAAGGCGGCCATAGCGGCGGGGCACCACCTCTTCCCATCCCGAACAGAGAAGTTAAGCCCGCTTGCGCCGATGGTACTGCGCCACAATGCGGGAGAGCAGGTAGCCGCCCTACTTTTGAATCCTTCATAACAATTTGTTGTGAAGGATTTTTTTTTGTTACATATCGCATTTGTTGTTTCATATTTTTTTGTTTCTGTAACATTTTTGTTGTTACAATGTTACATTATCGTATAGAATTATGGCGTTTTTTTTGGAGAATATCAAAAAACCGTTTATTTTTGCTCGTAAAATTATATTTAGTGTTGTTTTGTAAAATGAATAAGATACTGTCAGTGCTCTTTTTGATATTAGCCGCTTTCGATGTGTTTGCCCAATCGTATAAGTTTATATCATCAGAAGACGGCTTATCTAATAGCTTGATTAATAAAATAATACAAGACCCAAACGGTTTTGTTTGGATAGCTACCGAAGACGGACTCAATTGCTATGATGGCAATCGTGTTAAGGTTTATCGTCATATTGATAAAGACTCTAACTCTCTGGCTAATAATTTTATACGCGATGTATTTATAGATAGTCGTGGTCGTATGTTTGTTGGTACATACAAAGGTATTCAAATGTACGATCCTCTTGCCGATAATTTTTCTAAGCCTGCACGCACTGGCGATGGTGATGTGTTTATCTATTCGGTTATGAGTTTTGTTGAATTGTCGGACAATACTATTATTGCCCTTGGCGATTCACCTTGTACTGTTGATACCGACCGTAGAGGAAATCTTATTGTTAAGCCTTATATTTTGCCCCAGCGCACTTCTGTTCATCCTGTTGATTATATGGTTGAGGCTCCGAATGGAAGTCTTTTTGTAGCCGACAATAGGGGTGGGTTAATACGCACCGACCAAAACTCTGTTCATAATTATAGTAGCGATGTACTTTCGGGCACTCTTTTTAAAAATAATCAAGGTGATGTTTTTGCATGTTCTGATAATAACGATATGCTTAGATATAATGCCGAAACTGATAGTTTTGAGTGTGTAGTGCGTGGCAGAGCTGATATGCCTTATTATATGTGTAAATGGCTTGGAGATGATAAGGTGCTTGCATGTACCGATGGAGGTGGTTTGAAAATTATTGATTTGCAAGCTAAGACTATTTCGCATTACGCTATGGCAGTGCCTTTTTTAGATGACACTAAGTTGAAAATTCACAGCGTTTTTTTGGATAATGTTGGTAATATTTGGCTTGGACTTTACCAAAAAGGTGTTTTAGTGCTCAGTCCCGAAAAGTCTTTTTTTAATTACATAGGACACCGTTCGGCTACTGATGATATAATTGGGCAAAATTGCGTTTCGGCTCTTTGTTTTTGCAATGGATATCTTTGGGTGGCTACCGACAACGATGGTATTTATGTTACCGATCTTGCTTCTCGGCGTGTTGTCCACCATTTAGTTGGTGATGGTTTTCCAAATTTGATAATGACTTTGCATGCTGTTGACGAACGGTATGTTTATGTTGGTAGTTACGGTTCTGGACTTTGGAAGGTAGATGCAAAAACTTTTGAATATAAACGTGTTCCTCTTAGCGACGAAGTCAACCGTTTGCATTTTTCGCGTGTGTCGCATATTTGTCAACTTGATAATCATATCATTGTACTTTCGTCGCTGGGTAGTGGAGTTGGTTTTGTTGATACTCGTACCGACAAGCAGTTGTTTTTCAAAAATGTGAGTTCAAATGCCAATCTGTGGGCAAGTTGCGTTGAAAAAATCGCTGCTAATAGTTTTGCCGCAGGTTCTTACAATGGAGTTTATTTTATCGAAAATTACAATGGCAAGGCTGTTTTTCGCCATATTTTTGAACGTATAATCGTTTTTTCACTTCTTTCGCTTGATGAAAACCGACTTGCGGCTGCCACTTCTGAGGGCTTGTATATAATTCAAAATACAAGTGATGGTTGGGGATATTCTAATGAACTTGTTGAAGGGGCTTCTTCATCGTATTTTTATTCACTTACCAAAGATAGTGCTAATAATATTTGGGCGGGTTCTGATGATGGTCTTTATCGCATTGCCGAGGATAATGGCAAATTTAGGATAACACATTTTTCTACAAATGATGGCACTGTTAATAACGAATTTGCGAAAAATGCTGTTTGTAGTTCTGCCGATGGAATGGTTTATTTTGGAGGTTTCGATGGAATTACATTTTTTAAGCCAAAAGATATGCGCAAGTTTTCGGCCACTGATAAGGGCGTTAGAATTACCCGTTTTTGGTTGCGCGATCATGATGTTAAGGTTATCGACCCTTATTTAAAAGAGCCTATTATAACCGAACCTGCAAGTCGCGCCAAAGAATTTGTTCTTACGCATGATCAAAATTCATTTACTATTGTTTTTGCTCCCGTCGACTTTTTTTCATCACCCACAACACGTTATTATTATAGTGTAAACGATGAACCGCCAGTGCATATTTCAAACAATATGCGGCAGTTGAGCTTTATCCGCCTAAGTCCTGATGTGTATAATATCAGCATTTTTGGTGTAACCGATGGAGTAGAATCGCCTAAATATACCGTTACTGTAACGATTAAACCTGCGTGGTATGCTTCGAGCGTGGCTTTGATTATATATGTGTTGTTGCTTTTAGCTTTGTTGGCTTTCCTTTTCTATAAGTTTTATCGTAAGGGTAAAAACGGTTTGCAAAACGAATCTGATTTTGATAACGAGAGCGAGAATAATAGCTCTAATGCTAATAATCAGACTGTTATAGGTGATGCTCCCCAAAAACGTTCTGATGGAAAAGCTCCTTTTGCCCGTAAACGTATTTTCCTTATTGATGACGATACCAATGAGGCTGCTTTCATAATGTCAGAACTTCGTGACGAATATCTGGTAACGCATTTTAACAACGGTGCAGCTGCCATTACGGATATTTTAAACTATATGCCCGATATTGTAATTACCGATTTGATGGCTCCTGAACTCGACGGTTTTTCGCTTTGTAAACGTATTAAGCAGAATATCAATATTAATGGTATTCCTGTTGTAATTATTACAGATAAAACCGGAGACGATGTGGAAATTTCGAGTCTGCAAGCTGGTGCCGATGCATTTATTTCAAAACCGTTTAATATTGAATTGCTTAAACAGACTGTTAAAAATCTTATCAGTCTGCGACACAAACTTATAGTAAATTACAGCGGAGCGCAGCAACCCAAGGAGACCTCCGACCTTGACCAATACGAAGACCCCGAGGAGAAACTCATCAAGCGTATTGTAAAGGCTGTGGAAAAGAACATCAGCAATGCCGAATACTCTACCGAGATGCTTGCCGCAGATGTTGGTCTCAGCCGTGTGCACCTTTACCGCAAACTCAAAGACCTTACAAATCAGACAGGTTCGGAGTTTATACGCAATATTAGGCTCAAACGCGCTTCGGAATTGATTCTCAATCGAAAAGGTTTCTCTATTGCCGAGGTCGCCGATATGGTGGGATTTCCCAACACGGCGTATTTCTGCACGGCATTCCGCAACTTTTTCGGTACAAATCCCACCGCTTGGCGCGAACAGCACTCAGGCAGTCAGGACGAGGATGAAACTACTGAAAATTCTTAAAGTTTGTTAAAAATTATTGGTTCGACAAAAAAAATTGCTCACTCTTGCGGCAGTGTCTTAATAATTGTTTTACTTTGTAAAGTTTTTTTAAGAATCACTAAGTACGTTCACATTATTAATAATCACTGCATAATAAAAATAGACACAACAGTTATGAGCAATTTTAAATTGATTTTGGCGGCTGCATTGGCGGCTGCGGGTCTACAAGCCTCGGCGCAGAATCCTATTATCCGCGACCAATTTTCAGCCGACCCCACAGCAAGGGTTTTCAACGGCAAACTTTATCTTTTTCCATCGCACGATATTCCACCGGCTTCGGCTGCCGATTATCCACGCAAAGATTGGTTCTGTATGGAAGATTACCACGTGTTCTCTTCCGAAAACCTTACCGACTGGACCGACCACGGCGTAATTCTCAATCAAAAGCAAGTTCCTTGGGGCAATCCCACTGGATACAGTATGTGGGCTCCCGACTGTATCGAAAAAGACGGCAAATATTATTTCTTCTTCCCCAACGGCACTAAGGAGGGACGCGGATTCGGTATAGGCATCGCCACCGCCGACAAGCCCGAAGGTCCTTACACACCTATGGAAAAGAATATCGAAGGCATCAACGGTATCGACCCCGGACTTTTGCAGGCAAGCGACGGCAACACATATCTTTTCTGGGGCGCAGGTCGCTGTGCTAAACTCAAACCAAGTTTGACCGAGATTGCCGACGACACCCCCACCGAGACAATGAAATGGGGCGACCGCGAATTTCAGATGACCGGCGTAAACTGCCTCAAAGGTTTGCCATCGCGTCAGGCCGAAGGTCCGTTCCCCTTTGAATACAATGGAAATTACTATCTTACATATCCTTACGTTCGCGAAAACACCGAGGTGATTGCCTACGCAATGGCTAAGAATCCTATGGGTCCTTACGAATACAAAGGCATCATTTTGGAAGAGTGGCCTGATTGCTGGACTATCCATCAGTCGGTAGTTAACTACAAGGGACAGTGGTACTTGTTCTATCATCACAACAATTATTCGCCCAATTTCGACAAGAGCCGCGCCGTATGTGTGGATAGCCTTTTCTTCAACGCCGACGGTACTATCCGTCCCGTTAAGCCCACTCTCCGTGGTGTAGGCATCAACAACGCAACTCAGAAAATCCAAATCGACCGTTACAGCGAAATTGGCGGATCGGCTAAGATAGAGTTTCTTTACGCTAACGACGCCGACACCACCAAACGTTTCGAAGGTTGGAAGACAATCTTTGGAAGCAACGGCAATGTACGTTACAACCGCGTGGATTTTGGCGCAGGAAAATTCAAAAAAGCATATATTCAATATCGCTCTACAACAGGAGGTTCGGTAACCATCACCGACGGCACAGGCAAGCCTATCGCCGACGGATCACTGCCACAAAGTGCGGAATTTAAAACCGCTACTATTGCTTTGAAAGCGAAACCCAAAGGTGTCATCGACCTGAAAATCACAGGTAAAGACATCGAAATTGATTGGATTTATTTTAAATAAGTATTATTCGGCTTTTTTCAAAACAAACACTTAAAACAAGGTATCAGAAGTGCTTGAATAATATTTTTAAACGATTTTTTTGACGTCAGTGATTACCGACATCCTAATTAAAACCCCGCCAAAACCGGGGTTTTATATTTTTAGATATTAATATTTTAAACTCTTGTATATGATTAGATTTTGTAAAACTTTGACTTTGCTATCCACAGCGCTTGTGATTGGCGCATCGGGTTGCCATCAGCCCAACAATTTTATTTGCACTTCGCCCGATGCAAATATTAGGCTTTTTGCCGATTCGGGCAAGTTTAGCGTAACGTATTACGACCAAAAGGTGCTCACAATCGAAAAATTTGGTTTCGACAATTGCATTGCGCCCGATTTTTCGTATGTTCAAGCCGTTACCGACGACTACACAATGCTCACAGGCAAAAAGGCTCATTGCCAAAACCTTGCAAGCGAATATTCCGCCGCATTAAATCCCAACATCGACCTTATTTTGCGCGTGTACAACAATGGAATAGCATTCCGCTACCGTTTGCACAATCTCAACGATTCGGCAATTCCGCAAGAAAAAACCGCCTTTAATATTCCCGAAGGTGTAACCCGCTGGATGCAACAGTGGTGCGAATCGTATGAGGGATTTTTCCCAAAGGCCAACACCGCAAAACAACAACCTGTTTTTAGTTTTTCGGGCGTGTTTAAATCGGCTGACGGATTTTGCTGTCGTTGGGGCTATCCCGCTTTGATAGAGCCGGTTAAAGATGTGTTTGTGCTTTTGAGCGAGGCTGATGTAAAAAATTATAACAGTGCATCTTGCCTTTGGAACGACAATAATGTGGAAACCTACGAAGTGCGTCCCGATAAAAACGAAACCAAAATCTCTGGTGAATTTTTTACTCCGTGGCGTGTGGCTGTAATAGGTAAACTATCTGATATTGTGGAGAGTACACTTATTACCGATGTGTCAGAACCGACAGATTATCAAGCCGATTTTTCGTGGGTAGAGCCCGGTGTGGTTTCGTGGATTTATTGGGCATACAATCACGGAAGCAACGATTATAATATTATAAAAAAATATGTTGATTTGGCAGTTTCGCTTCATTTGCCTTATATGCTCATAGATGCCGAATGGGACGAAATGAAAGATGGAAAAACCATCGAAGAGGCTGTAAAATACGCACTCGACAACAATATCAAACCTTTGATTTGGTATAGTTCGTCGATAGTTTGGGTCGACGGCACTCCCGGACCAAAATTCCGCCTCAACAAACCCGAAGACCGTGAAAAAGAGTTTGCCTGGCTTGAAAAAATCGGCGTTGCTGGTGTTAAAATCGACTTTTTCTCTGGCGACAACCAAATGAATATGAGTTATTGCATCGACCTCTTGCAAAGTGCTGCAAAACATCATCTTACAGTCAATTTTCACGGAGCCACTGTTCCTCGTGGATGGCAGCGCACATATCCCAACCTGATGAGCACCGAGGCTGTTTACGGCGCCGAATGGTACAACAATGTGCCCACCTTTACCGACAAGGCGGCTTGTCATAACGCCACTTTGCCCTTTACCCGCAACGTTGTGGGACCGATGGATTATACTCCGTGCGCGTTTTCTGATTCGCAGCATCCGCACATCACTTCCAACGCTCACGAATTGGCACTTACAGTGCTTTTTGAATCGGGTTTGCAGCACATTGCCGACCGTCCCGAAAGTCTTTTGGCTCAGCCCAAAGAGGTGCAGGAGTTTTTTGGAAATCTTCCCGCCGCTTGGGACGATACCAAATTTGTGGCAGGTTATCCTGGTGAATATTCCGTAATTGCCCGCCGCAAGGGTGCAGTATGGTATGTGGCTGGCATCAACGGCAAAAACGAAAATCTTTCGGCAAATATTGATTTGAGTTTTATCCAAAATGCTAAAACAATTCAGGCATTTTATGATGCTGATAATGAATCCAAATGGTCAATCGAAAATCCCGAATCTTTACCCAAAAACATTGAAATGATTCCAAGAGGAGGATTTGTTTTGTTGGTGGAATAACACAACTTTTAAGAAAATAAAAAAACTGCCGGAGATATTGTCTTCGGCAGTTTTTTTATAGATAATGTTTATGAATTTTTTACTTAAACAGCAACTGATAAACATCAGTAAGATAATCTCTTGCATTCATCCAAGTATGACCGCCTTC
>JAGCDD010000180.1 GCA_017651345.1 Bacteroidales bacterium
AAGTCCCAATTCGCCACCATAGAACATGAAACTAACATCATCATTACTCCATCGGTAGTGACTGTATGAGTTAAATCCAAGGTGACCGCCCAGGAAGAATTTAAGCTGCGTGATGCCAACATATTGGCCGATGAGGCCTTCGATATTGATATAGGCACCACCCAGCGAGCCTCCTGCTCCGCCAAACGTTACTCCTACGCCCATATCGTTATTCTGTTCCAAGAACATTCCAGGCTCCAATTTGTGACCTGCAATCTGGTAGAATTTCGATGTAGTCTGATTCAAATTAGCATCAGTATCTCCTTGTGCCATATGGCTGTTGTTGACAACCTCTTTGGCACGAACAACACCACGGCGGTCGGCGTAAACCTGGTTGTTTTTGTTCATACGGAACTCATATACAAAATAGCGGTCCTCAACGGTCAGGTTTTCCTTTGTTCCGATTTTCGCCCGCAGCGGGAACACGCTGTAGAGTGCGGTACGTACCTTCCACTCGTCGACCGAGTTCTCGAACTCCTTAACCAGATTGTGCACTGAACCATTGACCAGCATGCTGAACAATTCAGACTTGCTCTTCTGCTCACCAGTATTGTATTGGCTGGCTTCGTAAGTTGTGGTTGCTGTTGTCACCTTCATAAGTTAGAACGATGCCGTATCAAATATATGCCGTTTGGCCGCAACCACATCGGGTGCATCCTCGTCATAAATCCACATATTAGTGTAGAAATTGTCCATTGTTTGTGCCACGTCCGACAAGCGGAACAGGAATCCGGCCACCTCGCCTTTATAACCGTTTTTGGTACGCGCTACTGGCTTGAACTCCTTATTAAGAGCCTTGGCGGTCTTTTTCCGAGCAGCATCCATCTCATCGTAAACTTGCTCCATTGTTTTAATAGAACCAAAACAAAGCACCAATACATACGATTGCTTGATAAGTTTCTCACCAGCATCTTTAAGTTTCGCCATACCGAGTTTAGCCGCCGAAGCTCTTATCACATCTGCATCGGAAGCATTATAAAGCCCTCGGTTGTAAACCACCGACATATCGAATTTTCCATCGCCAGAACGCGAAAACCATTTCGAGAAAATATCGTTTGGCACCTTCATCTCCTCAAGTTTGTTGCGCACTGCATCGGAATTAGGCAATTCCGGCAAAATACGCTTGTCGAGCATATTGTTGTCGAATTTCTCAGGCACCACCACCGTGTTCATGGCGTTCTTCAATTCAGAACTGTACTTTCCACCATCAACCAGTAATATAGTAAGCGAATTGCGATTGTATTCTTTCATCTGCCCGTTGGCCAATGCACCGTCCTGAGCAAAAACCGCCCCTAATTGCATTGTACCTGCCAACAGCGTAACAAAAAATAAACGTCCGTTCATATTGTTGTCATTTTATTTCAAAAATAGTCAATTAGTGTTACACTATAAATAATGACGCGAAAAAAGTTTGGTCAGCCAATGTATGTGCTGATTTCAAAATTGTGTTGAATTGAGCAATTGATTTAGGGAAAAATGACAAGTTTTACATCTCCAAAACCAAAATATTGCTGTTCGACGGCCTTCAAAAAGATGCATTTTGGCAGTAAAAAGAATTTAAAACGGCATATTTTTAAATGACGACTGATTGTAAATATATGAGATTCAGAGCCTATGTATTTTTTTCAAAAAAAAGCATATAAAAAGCATTTTTTGTTTGGTATTTCAGAAAATGGTGTTACTTTTGTGACGGTAAGGTTATAGTTCTTTGAAATGCTTGTTGTAGGGTCTCTTCTTTTAAGTCTAAAGGGACTATAATCTTTCTCTTCTTTTAGGGCTACAGTATTTTTTTCATGGGTTAATTAATTTGGTTGAATAATATTAGACTACTGCCTTACAGCAAGCATTTTTTATAAAAACACAACACAAGCATTTTTTATAAAAACACGACAGCCGAGAGGTTGTTTTTTTTATGCCTATACCCCAACTTATTACATAATTCTGGCAAAAGTCTCAACTAAAAAAATGACCAAAAGCCGATTTTTATAGCCTAATGGCGTTTTTTAATGCCACAATTAGCCAAAAATAGAGTTACCTTTGCTGATTGAAATAAAGTGTCTTTATAAAAACACCATTTTATGAAAAAGGCTGCTAAATATTTAACAATAAGCATAATATTATTGGTTCAGGCTATTGCCGCCAATGCCCAAACCGACAAGGAATTCTGGTTTTGCATTCCGCAAATGACCAGTGAACACGAATATGATGTTCCCAAACTTGTTATAACAGCCTTTGAAAACGATGCCACCGTGCATATTGATATGCCTAAGCAGAACGCTTTTATACCAATAACAGTTAACGTACCTGCAGGCAAATCGAGAATAGTTATGCTCAGCACATATGCAGAAGCAGTAAAAATATATCACCGACAAAAATATAGTGGAACTAACACACCGATGGTCCCCCCTTCAAATACAGATGAGAATTACATTTATGCCGGAGATGTTTATTCTTGTACATATATGGCGGACAACAACCAAGAAAACAACATATTAGAAAGCGGACTTTTGGGCGAAAGCTGCCAAATCAAAGACAAGGGTATACACATATCGTCTAACGAAATGGTAAATGTATATTTGGAACGTGGTGTACAAAACAACGATGACATTTGGGCCCTAAAGGGGAAAAATGCTTTTGGCAAAGAGTTTATTGTGCCATCGCAAAACGATTTTCAAAATCGAAATTATCAAAGTCCGGGAGCTTGGAACACCATCAATATCGTTGCCATTGAAGATGTTACCGTAACCGTGACACTAACCGATAAAGGAAGCGACCTTATCAGTCTATGGCCACACGGGACAAACAAGAAAGGCACATTCAAACTGAAAAGGGGACAAACTCTATGCCTACAAGCAAAATCACAAGAAGCAGGCAAACATTTGGGAGGAACAATAATCACAGCCAATGGTTATATTACCGTACAATGGAAAGACGATTCGTTATACCTACAACAACCATCACCATCTGGCGAAGGAACATGCTATGATGCAATCGGTGACCAACTTGTGCCAACTAAACTAGCAGGAACTGAGTACATAGTAATGCGCGGACAACTAGGAAATGGTAACAAAAAAAGTGAATATGCCTACATTATGGCCGTTGAAGATGCTGAAACAACCGTTAAATTTAAAACTGACGATGGCTATGAACCAACCGCAATCACTCTTAATGGTCGCGGAAAAATGAAACATATAAGGCTCAACAATGGTGTATTGAATTTAGGTGATAAAAAAAATTATAATGCATTGTATGTAAGTGCGACAAAGAAAATAAAAAGCCCCTCAACCGGTAATGATAGCATTGTTCCAGCACAAATAATAGTAATGCATATGGCTGGTTTCGGCTGCGAAGTTGGTGGTGCAATTCTTCCTACTATCAACGGATGCACTGGTTCTACAGATGTATCGGTTTGTCGCTCGACAAACGAAGGATTCTATTTGAATATAATGTGCAAGAAATCTTGCGTAAATAATTTCACTATAAATGTTAACGGCACTGATTATCAGTTACCTGGCAATTGGTTTAAAGAGATAGATGAAACAGGTAAAGATTTATTGCCGGATGGGAACAAGAACAATTGGTGCTACCTAATCCGAGACCATGTGACTTTTTCTACAACAAACTCTGGCGACGGGGTGTCAATTCCGGCAGTAAACACAGGTAGCGTGGTAAAAGTTAGCAATGCAACAGGATTGTTTCACCTTGCAATAATAAACGGAGGTCCTAGTTCAGGCTGCCGCTATGGATATTTCTCTGATTTTTCAAACAATATGGGTGCCGCGGTTGTGTCAGGCGATGACTTTAGTTCTGAATACGACCGTTTCTGCATTGGTGATACCATAAGGCTGTCTGCAAAAGGTGGTTGGAATTACCAATGGAGTTTTGTCAAGCCTGATGGCGCAATCATCGACAATGGTACCGATGACACTTTTATTTCGACTTCCACATTGACGTCGGAGCAAATGAAGAGCCAACGCGAGCCAGAAGTCAAACCTATTGAAGGATTCAACCACTATAAAGTGCTAATAAGCCGTCGTTGTTGGATGCGTCAAGTGCCTGTTACATTAGGTGGTGTAACACTTCAACCTCAAGACACGGTAATCAACGTATGGGCGTTGGGCTATCCGAAGATTACAGCGGAATGTATTAAAGACCAAGCATCACCGTGCAGTCCGTCACAAGTGGTTCTGACCAACCAAACCGATGAAAAAGGCAAACTTGTAAACTATGTTTGGCGAATCACCGATGGTGACACAACAATTGTGAAAAAAGGACGTGACTTTGGTAACGACACTCTAACCAATGTGACCAATAATAACAAAGACTTAATTGAAGTTAGCAAAGGTGACAAGAGCGACAACGCACTATTCTTGATAAACAACACCGCCCATGACGTTAATTACACAGTTACTCTCGAATCGTCGATTGAGTACAACTGCCCGACAACAGCAACAAAAAGTTTTATTGTCTGCCCGAATGTTGAAGCAGAGCTGAAATTTGCAGATACCGACTCTAAAAATCAGCCAACAAGCAGATGCCAGCCGCTGACTGTCAATTTCAAGAGCCTGCTGAAGGGTCCGTTTACAAGAATCAATGTATTCTATGGCGATGGTGGAAACAATCCGT
>JAGCDD010000181.1 GCA_017651345.1 Bacteroidales bacterium
TTGTCGAAGGTGTAATTCCACGGCAAGTGATGAAACCAGAGAACATACTCTTTTGGGCAGAGTTTTGGATTGTCGTAGAGCGATTTCAAAGGCTCTTGGTATTGCTCTACGGCGTTGCTGCCTGTTGACGAGCGGTTGAATCCGAGACCATCGTCGGCGGCTTTGTGATAATAACGGGGCATCCAGTCTTCGCGTGCGCCCGGAATATCGCACCACGGCTCGGGGCCCCAATGGTCGCTCCAACCCATAAGGTGATGCAGTCCGAGGGGGGTCATATAGTCGGTAACCGCCTCGCGCGATTTCATCATCATATCAGAGATTTTGGCAATTGACGGCTTGTCGGTGGTGAGGGTGAGACCAATCCACTCGTCGGCTATCTGCTGAGCGGTAATGTCGGGATTCCACGCCAAACGTCCAAAGGCGTACCAGTTTGACTGCGCCATCACATATCCGCACCAGTTTTTCATAGTGCCTGTGTTGGCAACTCCCGCAATGGCTGTAAAGGGGTGATAGAGTGTGGTTTGCTTAACGGTTTCTTTGTTGTTGACAGGATAATCCAAAAACTCTTTCCACATAGTGGCGAGAAAACAGAGGTGGTCGCTGTAGCCGAGATATTCCTGTGTGATTTGAAGTTCGGCCATAATGGGAGTCTTTTTCATTGCTCCAAAAAGCGGAGAGAACGGCTCGCGTGGCTGAAAATCCACAGGACCGTTTTTAACTTGGATAATCACATTGTCGTCGAATTTTCCGTCGAGGGGCATAAACTCGTCGTAAGCCTGTTTAGCGCGGTCGCCACCCTGAGGATTGTATACAAACGCACGCCACATAACAATGCCGCCGTGAGGTTTGAGAGCCTTGGCAAGCATATTGGCACCGTCGGCGTGAGTGCGTCCAAAATCCATTGGTCCGGGCAGACCCTCGCTATTGGCCTTTACAAGGAATCCGCCAAAATCGGGAATCAATTTGTAGATTTCTTTACATTTATTTGTCCACCAATTAATTACATCCTTATCAAGCGGATCGGAAGTTTTCAATCCGCCGATAGCCGTTGGCGACGAAAAGTTAACAGCCAAATACACCTTAATATTATAAGGGCGGAGACGGTCGGCAACGGTCTTGATATCGCGCAACATCTCGGTAGACAGCACCTTCGGGTCGGCGTTAACATTGTCGATAACAGTGCCGTTGATACCGATAGAGGCATTTGCACGTGCGTAAGTTTCAATATCGGAGCGGAAATGAATTTTACCACCGTCAAACCAAATAGATTTTCCGGCATATCCACGCTCCACACTGCCGTCGGGATTGTCCCAATGGTTGAGAATGCGGTATTTGTAGGTAGGATTCGACACGTGGTTTTTGATAACCTTTGTGCCGCCAGAATAAAGCCTCAAATATTCATAAACGCCATAAAGCGCACCGGCAGAGGTCTTTGCCTCTATTTTTACTTTTTTCTCATCGGCATTGATAATAAAACCGTCGCCAGTGATGGCTGCGTTTTTAGAATTGTCCACAACCAAGAAACTTGCCTGCTCGGGCTTTTTGGCTGTATAAAAATTGGGAATATCCCAGTAAAGTTCTTTCTTAAGAGCGTCGAATGTAGCATTTTTCGACGAAAAAGAAAACACGAACGGCTCGTCCAATGTCTTGAAATCAAGCCATAGTTTTTCGGTCTGCGCCACAGCCATCATCGGCAACAACGCAATTAGCAATAATAATCTTTTAATAATCATCTTTTTTTGTTATTTGGTTTAAATTAAAATATTCAAAAATATCGCTAATATTCCATCACAAACGGTTCCATACGGCATTGAATGCCTTTGAGGTGCTTGATGCGCTCGTATTCGTGGAGCACAGGGGCGAGTTCTTCGGGAATCTGACTTTCGGGAGTGAAGATTTTCATAGACAACAGATTGAGAAGCATCGACATAGAATCGTCGCTTAATTCAGGAAGTGCGGTGGTAGAATAATCGCTGATGTCGGCAAGTTCGGCGGCAATAGTCAAAGCATCGTTGAGCGAGCCAAGAGTATCTACCAAACCAATTTTTAACGCCGACGCACCGCTCCAAACACGTCCCTGACCAATGGAGTCAACCTCGGCGGTGGTCATATTCCTGCCCTCTGCCACGTGGCTGATAAAGCGTCCGTAAACAGTTTCCACGCTCTGCTGAATAACGTCAATCTCGCGTGAATCCATCTTGGTGTACATCGATCCCATACCCGAATGTTTGTGAGTGCCAACAGTTTCCACGTTTAGGTCGATATCTTTCAAAAGTTTTTCTACATTTGGGATAACGCCAAACACGCCGATACTGCCAGTGATGGTAGAAGGCATTGCCACAATCTTTTGAGCGGGACAAGCGATATAATATCCTCCCGAAGCGGCGTAACTGCCCATCGACACTACCAAAGGTTTCTTTTCGCCAAACGCCTTGGCAGCCTTGTAGATTTCTTCGCTTTCGGTGGCACTGCCTCCGGGTGAATTAATGCGGAAAACTACTGCCTTGATATCATCGTCGTCTTGTGCGGTTTTGAATGCCTCGCAAATCTTGTCGGCAAGGATATTGGAATTTTCGTTGCCAGAGGGGTCGATTTCACCTTCGGCATAGATGATAGCGATTTTGTCGTTTTTGGGCTTTTCGTCTTTGAGCGACGAGAGGTAGCCAGTGAGCGACACTATTTTAAGTTCTTCGTCGTCAGCCACTTCGATAGCCGCCTTGATAGAATCCTCAGCCTCTTTGTGCGAAATAAGCGCGTCGATCATACCCGAATTTACGCAAAGGTCGAGGTCGGAATAATAGTCGAGATTATCAATATGGTTCTCAAAATCAGCGGCATCAATATTCTTGCTCTTGCAAATGTCTTTTGAAACCTCAGCCCAAATATCGTTGACGAGTGTTGACATCTGCAAACGGTTGGCATCGCTCATCGAACCTTGAAGATATGGTTCAACGGCGCTTTTGAATTTTCCGTGGCGAATCACCTGCATATCAATTCCAAGACGGTCTAAAAGTGGCTTGTAAAACATTGATTGCGAGGCAATACCTTTAAGCTCCAAACCACCAAGTTCGCGCATATAAATTTTGGTGGCAGTGCTTGCAAGATAGTATGTGGCAAGGTCGTACGATTCTGCCCAAGCGTAAATCGGCTTTCCGCTTTCGGCAAAATCTTCGAGAGCGGCGCGGATATTTTGAAGGTTGGCAAAATCGGTAGATATTGTACTGAATTCGAGGTATATAGCCGAAATTTTCTTATCGGTTTTGGCAGATTTGATGCAGCGCAAAATATCGGTTAACCCTGTGGTCTGTTCTATTTTAAGCGACATCGTAAGCATACCGTACATATCGTCCTGAGTAACGCTGCGGTCGGTGATAGTGCCATTGAGCCTGAGACGGAGCACAGTATTATCCTCCACTTTGGTTTTTGACGACATACCGCTGCCTCCCATCGAAAACATCATTATCATCATTACAATATAAATGCCCACCGACGCAAATCCATACACAAACATTGCGGCAAGGGCGGCAAAGAAATATTTAAAAAATTCTTTCATATTATTTTGGTTTTTAATAGATTACTGATTATTATCGGCACTTGGCTGCGGACGTGGTGCAGAGCGGGGCTTGCCGATGTTTTCAAACAAAATTTGGTCGAGGTTTTCGGATTGTATATTGGTTGCCAAAATTGTTCCGTCGGGCGAAACAAGAAAACCGCATGGCATTGATGTGGCGCCGTATGCGTTAACAGCCTTTGAGTTCCAACCGTTGCGGTCGCGCACATGTGTCCACGATAGTTTTTGGTCTTTTACAGCCTGTTTCCAACGCTCGTAGTCGCTATCTAACGAAACCTGAAAAATGGTAAAGTTAGAATGGTAGTATTTCCAATAGCAGCGCACAAGATTCTGATTATTAAGGGTTGACACATTGCTCCACGATGCCCAAAAGTCTATCAGCACATATTTTCCTCTAAGCGACGAAAGTTTGATACTATCACCTTTTATATTAGGTAATTTAATTTCGGGAGCCTTGTCGCCTTTTTTGATTGATTCAAAAACTGGGACACCTTGTTCGGTAGCCGACTCTATTTTTTCGATATATTTTTCGAGTTTTGCCACGTGGTAATTGTCGGGGAAACGCTTGTCTAACGCCTCGGCAACTGTTTTAAAATATTTAATATCTTCTTTTGGGTCAAAAACTGGCATCCTTGGGGCAATGTATTGCGACAGGCACACTATCGACGCCAACGACTGCGGATTTTTAGTAACATAATTGCGCGAAAATGTTTTTAAATCGTTTTCGTAATAATTGCACACTGAGTCTAACTGATATTTAAGAGCCTCTAAATCAGGAGAATTGATATTATGACGGAAAATATATCCAAGCGAATCGTTAACCCTCCTTACTGTGTTGAGCCGGCGCACCATTTCGCAGATGTCCTCACTTTCGGGCGAACCGCTGACAACATATTCAGTATCAAAAGTTTCTAAATTGGCAGATATTGAAATCATTTGTGTGGTATCAGCCACAAGAGTGATTGCACGAGGGTCGCTATTGACGTGGAGCACATAAAAATCAGGACCTGTGGCTTGCGCCGAAAGCACAAACGAACCGTCTAACGCTGTAATGGTGCTGTCGGCAAATTGATATCCCGACCCGTCAACATGCTTTAAACTAACGGTATCGCCGCCTTTTGACCCTACCAAACGGCCTTCAATGTTAAAATACGAACTGTTGGTTTCTTCCCTTGTGCCACACGAGGCAAGCACAGTCATTATAGTTAAAAGTAAAAATATGCGTTTCATGTTTGTAAAACAAATATATCGCAAATATATGGAAAAAAAATATTAAA
>JAGCDD010000182.1 GCA_017651345.1 Bacteroidales bacterium
CCACGTGTCAAGAAACAGGCGGTTGCGTTTTGTTAAAATATGTTAATGCAATGGCGGTTAAATTAATGGCGGTCAGAGAAGTAGTTAAACAACTAAAAATAAATAAGATACAACGCAGCAAAATTATAATAGAAAATTTAAAAGTGCTATTTATCGTCATAATGGCCGTAAGTGGTAAGCACAAGAACGGTGATTTGGTTGTTGTTTATAGTATAAACCAGACGATGTTTGTCGGTGATGCGTCGCGACCATTGCCCCGCACGGTCACCGGAAAGTTGCTCGGGTTTACCTGTGCCAGTGGTTGGGTGTTCTTCAAGTTCTTTAAGAAGACGTACAGCCTTATCAAAGGCTTTCGGTTCGTTCTTATATAATTTTGCCAAACCTTTGTTGGCTTTGTCGGTATATTCCAATTTATACGACATAACCAGTCCTCCTCAACATATCAGTTACCGATTCGCCAGGAAGTTGTCGTGTCACCTCGCCTCGTTTAGCCTGATCCAATGCCTCGTCAACCTCAGCAAAAAACTCTTCCTTGGTCATCAAGGTTTCATCTTTCTTTTTGGCTAACAACTTTTTAACGTAGTTTTTGAGACTTGCGAAAAGTTTGGCATCCTGAGCCACGAGTTGGATGTCGTGTAAGAAACTGCTTTCGATATTTGCTGCTGCGTCCATAATTGTATAAGTTTGATTATGGAGCAAAGATAAAAAAAGAATCAGAAAAGGCAAAAAATATGATTGGAAGAATACCCCAAATGAGAAAAAAGGTTACCTTTGCAATAATCCCAAAACATATTAACTTCAAAAAACATACAACTATGAACACAGTAATACTATTTTGGAATCCTGACATATCAAGTTACAAATACGATGATTTGCAGGATTTTATACAGAACCACGATATAAGCACTTTTAATTGGAGCGTTTGGGAACACGAGAAAGCCAAAATGGGCGACAGATTTTTTCTTGTAAAATGCGGAAAATCAAAGAACAACGGCATCTGTATGAGCGGTTATTTTATCTCCGACCCTTACCTTGATGAAGATTGGACGGGCAACGGTAACAAGTCCTACTATATGGATATGTCGGTAGAAACGGCCATCAATCCGCAGTTTTTCCCCACTCTACCAACGGAAGACTTGTGTTCTGCAATTCCCGATTTTGATTGGACAGGCGGACATTCGGGAAGGATTCTCACACGTGGCGCCGACCTATTGGAAGAAATGTGGGGTTATTTTTTGAATGAGCACAGTTATATTTTTCAACCACAGGCGTTTATAAAAAGATAATTACACCCACTCCTCCAACAAAAATTTCCACAGCGGCAATATTTTAATCTCGTGACCGTCGATATTGAGCGTACGGTCTTCGGATTTGGTAACTATAAGGAGTTGATTGCCGGAGAGGAAATCGGCAGTTTTGATGAGCGAATTAACTTCACGTTCAAACGTATTGGGATTGCTCAGCGAATACGACACTTGCACAAGCATTTTTTGCTGTGGCACATAAAAATCAGTTTCTACATTGCGGTTGTAATAATACAAACCGTCGCCAAACTTTTTGTACAGGTGCACTGCAACTATGTTTTCAAGCAAGGCGGTGTCGGGATTGAACAAAAAGAGGTTCAAAATACCGTTGTCGATAAAATAGTACTTTTTGACAGACTCCCGTTCCGAAAATGGTGCGGCATAGTTGTTTACCGAAAACATCAAAAGGGTCTCTTTGAGATAGGTAAAATATTGAATAACAGTATTTATGCTGATTTTATGACCTATCGAGGCGAGGATATTAGTAATGCGGTTGCAGGATACGGGCTGCATAACGCTTTCCGCCACTTTGCCTATCATAATGCGCAGAACGTTAGGATTTTTGACAGCGTAGCGCGAAATCAAATCGCCAAAAAAGATTTTCTGATACAAACTACTCAGCCACTGACGTTTATCATCATAGATATTCAACTCAGGGAAACCACCATAATAGAAATACTCGTCGGTTTTGCGAGCCACATCGGTCACTATCTTAGTGTCGTAAATCCAATCCTGTGTATTGATTTTCACCTTGTTGTAATCCAAATACTCTTTCAACGAAAATGGATATACATCTTTGATCAAAAACCTGCCGCCGAGTGTGGTCATTATCTCAGAACTGAGCATCTTGGCGTTGCTGCCGGTAACATAGACCGTATATTTTTGGTCGGCAAGACGGCGGACAAACTTCTCCCACCCCTCAACAATCTGAATTTCATCAAGAAAGAAAATCGGCTTTGAATCATAAAGTTGATGATAGGCATTTTTGAGGTTTTCAAAATCCTCTGTCTTAAAATTAATCAGACGGTCGTCCTCAAAATTGATGTATAGAATTTCTTCTTTTCGAGTGCCGGATTTTATGAGTTCCTGTATCCGTTGAAACATAAGGTAAGATTTACCGGCGCGGCGAATGCCAATAAACACATAGTTGCCGTAAGTTTCAAAATGAAACTCACGATACATAAGTTTCACATTCTTAGCGAAATTCTGATTCTCCTTGATAATTCTTTTTAATACTTCGGTGTCCATATCAGCAAAAGTTTAACACCGCAAATATAAAAAAGTTTTCAGTACATTGAACAAATTTTACCAATTTTATTCAGTCTATTGAATAAAATTAACACTTTTTATTCAGTACACTGAACAAATTTAACCGATTTTATTCAGTACACTGAACAAAATCGCCCATTTTTATTCACTCAACTGAATAAAAAATACCCCTCTATCCTACTGCCTCTTCATACTGCATCGATGCGTCTTCCCATACCGACATTTCGTTTTCGAGTTGTTTTTTGATGGTGTCGTATTGCTCGAAGAGGGACATATCGGTTTGATTTTCGGGGAGTTGGAGTTTGGCTTGAACTTCGGAGAGTTGGGTTTCAAGGTCTTGAATGCGCTGCTCCGATTTCTCAACATTGGATTTGAGTTTGCGGAGAAGTTTTTCTCGCTCCTTTTTGGCAAAATAATCCACCTTGCCTGATGATACGGATGTTGTAGAGACGGTGTGCACACCGTCTCTACCGGAAATGCCGTCGGAACTGTTAGAACCGTTTGTAGCGGCAGAATTTGATTGCGATTTTTGGGTAGAAACGTTTTTTCCGTTCCCTCCTGCGGCTTCAAATTCCTTCATACTCTGCAACTTTTTCTTTTCGAGGAAATAGTTGATATCGCCTTTGTATTGCTTGATTTTATGGTCACGAAATTCGTAAACAGTTTCGGCAAGTCCGTTGAGAAAATCGCGGTCGTGCGATACAAGTATAATTGTGCCGTCGTACGCCAAGAGAGCCTGTTTAAGAATATCTTTGGAACGGATGTCAAGGTGGTTGGTAGGTTCGTCGAGCACGAGGAGCGAATAGGGCTGAAAGAGAAGTTTTGCCATCTCTAATCGCGCACGTTCGCCACCCGAAAGCACCTTAACTTTTTTGTCAATGTCCTCACCGCCAAAGAGAAACGCTCCGAGAATATCACGTACCTTGGTACGCATATCGCCAGTGGCAATGTCGTCGAGAGTTTGAAAAACGGTTTTGTTGAGGTCTAACAGTTCGTCCTGATTTTGAGCGTAATAGCCAATAGAAACGTTGTAACCGATTTTGAGTTCGCCGTCGTAAGGAATCTGACCAATAATGCAACGGCTAAAAGTGGTTTTACCCTCGCCGTTACGACCCACAAAGGCAACCTTTTCACCACGTTCGAGCACAAACTCAACATCATCTAACACCACCTTTTCGCCAAACGCTTTGGTAAGATGGTCGGTCTTAACCACCACTTGTCCGCTTCGTGGCGCGGGAGGAAAACGGAAATGTATCGAACTATTATCCTCTAAATCAACCTCTAAGCGCTCCATCTTGTCGAGCATTTTGATACGGCTCTGCACTTGGTTACTTTTGGTGGGTTTATAGCGGAAACGTTCAATAAAATCTTCGGTATCTTGAATAATCTTCTGTTGGTTTTCGTAAGCCGCAATCTGCTGCTGACGGCGTTCTTTGCGAAGTTCTAAGTATTTGGTATACGATGCGTTATAGTCGTAAATTTTGCCGAGCGAAATCTCGATTGTGCGTTTGGTAACATTGTCTAAGAAAGTGCGGTCGTGCGAAATCAAAACCACCGCTCCGGCGTAATCTTTGAGATAATCTTCGAGCCACTGAATCGACTCAATATCAAGGTGGTTGGTAGGTTCGTCGAGCAGAAAAACCTTGGGTTTGCGCAAGATACATTTGGCAAGCACGATACGCATTTTCCAACCTCCCGAAAACTCCGAAACCTTACGTTGAAAATCCTCTTGACGGAATCCCAAACCTTTAAGCACCACTTCGGCATCGGCATTACGTTTGCTTCCGCCAATAAGTTCAAGTCGTTCGGATTTTTCGGTGAGAGAATGAATTAGGCGCATATAGTCGTCTGATTCATAGTCGGTTCGCTCGGCTATTTCAATATTTAGTTTAGATATTTCTTCTTCTAACTTAACAGCGTCTTCAAAGCAAGTGAGAGTTTCTTCGATAACGGTTCGTTCCGATGGAAGTTCCATTTGCTGAGGCAGATAGCCCACTGTGCAGTCTTCGGGTATGGTAATGCTTCCCTTATCGATTGGCTGAATACCGATAATGGTTTTGAGCAGCGTAGACTTGCCCGCGCCATTTTTTCCGGTGAGTCCAATACGGTCTTTTGGGTTGATTACAAAGGTTATATCGTTAAACAAATCGGTGCCCGAAAACGACACTGTTACGTTGTTGATAGAAATCATTGTTACACAAGTTATTATAAATTATCAGCGAAAACATCCACACGGCATTGGTCGGTGCACTCGTTGAGCAGTTCGGTGTTGGTTTTGTGGAGAACTGGGTGCACAAAGTCGGGAATGAGGTCGCACAAAGGCATTAATACAAATTTTCTGTTTTGCAGAAGTCGGTGAGGGATAATGAGATTGGGCTTGTCAACTAAATCATTACCATAATATAGAATATCAATATCGATAGTACGCGACGAGTAACCCTTGCCCGAACGCACGCGACCAAGTTCGGCCTCAACCACGTGGCACATCTCCAAAAGTACAGATGGATTGCAAGTTACGTCGGCCTCAGCCACAAGGTTAAGATAATCGGCATCGGCATAGCCCCAACTCTCGGCCTGATAGATTTTAGAAATACGTTTTACTCTGACACCGAGGTCTTTAAGGTTATCAATAGCGGATTTAAGATACCTCATACGGTCGCCCTTGTTTGAGCCAAGCAAAAGATATACAGATGTTGACATAATAGTTTGTTTAAATTTTGGCGCAAAGGTAGAAAAAAATGAGCAAATCAAAAACTATTGACATTAATAATTTATCAGCCATTAGTAAAGTATAAATTACAAAATATTATTGGCAATCTTAACATTATTATAAAAACATAGGCAAAATTTTACAAAAACACCACGAAAACATAGGCAAAATCAGGGCAAGATTTTGGGATTATTGAAATTTTTGGTGAAAAAATTTTGGGGACTATTGCAAAATAAGCGTTACAAACCACTCAGAAGTTGGTTGTGCCGTTTATAAACTCCTCTGCTTTCTTTCTATTCCAAGATGCTATACGATAACCGACAATCAATGCAAACGACCTTGTACGAATAGAGCAAGACTCCTGATATTCTTCAAAAATGGACAACAAACCATAACTGACACTTACAGCAAGCGAAAACCTGTTCCATTCTATGCCGGCATCCGTTCTAGACCCAAAATCATATATCGATAGGCTTTCATCTTCAAACAAATCGCCCGACAAATTATACTCCTTGCACTCGTACTCACCATTCAAAGCACGTGACCCATAAAAACCTACCGAACAAAACATACGCAAATTATCGCTGACATTAAATCTAACAGACATAGGCACCGACAATTCCAAATAACGGATTGCATAATGGAAACGGTATCCATACTTATCCACATTCATTTTACCACCTTTCTCATAATAGTCAATAGCGGGAGCAAGCGACAATCTGTCACAACGAAATTGTCGATTAAAAACAATGCCGCCCATACAACCAAAAACAGGTCTCACATTAGTGTAGTCGCCGCCGAGAAACGAACCACAAAATCCGCCTCTTACACCCACAAAATTTTGCGACAAGGATATTGACACAAAACACAGACAAACAAATAGCAATAATATACGCTTCATTCTAATTGTAATTTTCGGGGATAATAAAAAATCTGAAAATATAGTGAACAGAGTTTTGTCTGATAATCTCATAATTATTAAAAACAAGAGGATTACCGGGTTCACATAAATCAACGCTATAAGTATATTGACGATTACCAAAAGATATTTTGGCATAGTCAGCACCACCAAAAGGGTATGGGGAGAAAACATCTAATCCGTCATCATCTAAATTCTGACAAAAAAAGCGAAGGGTATCGCAGGGAAGAAGGTCCCTATTGGTGTTTGGTGGCTGATCAAGGACAACATTAACCACTGTATCTGAAAGATTTACAATTTCATATTGATTAATTACGTGGGCATAATTGTTGCGGTCAGTGCAGTACATTCCATAATCAACAAGAGGAAACATACAACCTTGAAACACACATAAACAAAACAAATAGAATATATTTTTCATTGCTCAACAGTTTTTTCAGACTCAGACCTAAGTTCGTCAGTAATTATATATTGGAACATATACTCAAAAGCCGATAGTTTATAAACTTGACAGTTTGCGTAGACAAAAGGACTAAATTTATCGAACTTATCTTTCGAAAAACCTATCGTTATGGAATTTGGGAAATAAAAAGTGATGGAATCCACATCATCAAACGGCTTGTTATAATACACAGTATCAACCCGTCCATTAAAACCATAAGCATCATCAAGGGAGTAATCACCGTACTGACAAGAGTCTCCGGGGAAAAGCACAGCATTTTCCATCTGTCTTAAACCGAGAGAAGTATTCCGCCATAGCACCACAGACACCATTGAAGAAGAAGAATTCTTAACCTGATTGTAAGAATGCATAGATGGTGAATCATTCTCGCACGCCGAAAAAACAATCGGAATAAAAGGCAATATTTTAAGCAAGTTCATTTTAGGGCTTTGTTAGTTAATAGAATTTTTCGCAAAGTTAGAAAAAATCGCATCGCATCCGCCAATTACATTAAAATTTTTTACTATATTTGTAAGAGACTATTATTTTGGTTTAACTATAAAACTCTGATATTATGGACATAGTAATGATTCTTGAACTACTGATAGTTCTTGGTGCGCTGTACGTGGGTTCGCGCTACGGCAGCCTTGCGCTCGGAGCCATTTCGGGCATCGGACTCGCGCTTTTGGTGCTCTGTTTTGGGCTCAAACCCGGCAACCCGCCCACCGACGTTATTTACATCATAATTGCCGCCGTTACGTGCGCCGGAATGATGCAGGCGTCGGGCGGAATGGATTGGCTAATTCAACTTGCCGAAAAACTTTTGCGAAAGCACCCTAACCACATCACGTTTTTTGCGCCATTGTGCACGTTTTTCCTTACCGTTTTGGTGGGCACAGGACACGTGGTTTACACACTTATGCCAATTATCTGCGACATTGCGCTCAAAAAAGGCATCCGTCCCGAACGTCCGTGCGGTGTGGCGAGCATTGCAAGTCAAGTGGGTATTACCTGTTCGCCAATTGCTGCCGCGGTGGCTTCGTTTGTGGTAATTTCTAACGCCAACGGATTTGATGTCAACAACTTGCAGGTTATTGGCGTAACAATTCCCGCTTGTGTGTGCGGACTTATGGCTGCGGCTGCGCTCAGTTACAAACGCGGTCTCGACTTAGACAAAGACCCCAAATTTCAAGAGCGTCTCAAAGACCCGAAAACGAAAGAATATATGTACGGCGACTCTGCCACGCTGTTAGACAAGAAGATAAGCAAAGAGGCTAAACGTGCCGTGTATATTTTTGTTGGCGCTTTGGCGTTGATTGTGATGTATTCGGTATTTCAGATTGCGGGTATGGACCTCCGCCCAAAATTTGATGGCAAACCTATTGGTATGAACATTATTATTCAGATAGTTATGATAACGGCAGCGGCATTTATGATAATATTTTGCAAAGCCGCGCCCAAAAAGGCAGTGGGCGGAGCCGTTTGGCAAAGCGGAATGGTGGCTGTGGTGGCTATCTACGGTATCGCGTGGCTTGCCGACACGTTTTTCAGCAACTATCTTGACGTTATGAAAGGCAGTTTGGAAGGCATTGTAAGCCAATATCCGTGGACAATAGCGTTTGCGTTTTTTGCCGTTTCGGTGCTGATAAATTCGCAGGGCGCCGTGGTGGTGGCAATGCTGCCGTTGGCATACTCGCTGGGCATCGACGGACCAATTTTGTTGGGTGTGCTCCCAAGCGTTTACGGATATTTCTTCATTCCCAACTATCCAAGCGACATCGCCACTGTTAACTTCGACCGCTCAGGCACCACAGTGATAGGCAAATACCTTCTGAATCATAGTTTTATGATGCCTGGCTTAGTCAGCGTAACAGTCTCCACACTTGTGGCAATGCTGATAACGTGGTTGGTATATTAAAAAAATGGTTACTCCACTAAGCGATATTTAAAGAAAATTGGTTAGTGGAATAACCGATTTTTAGCAAATTTTGGTTATCTATTCACCACCCAATGACCCTTTTTGCGGCTGCCAAGGCGGGTGATGATGCCTTTCTTTTTTAAGAGAGAGATTATTTTTCGTATTCCGCTGTCAGAAAGACGTGTTTTAACTGATATTTCGCCAATAGTGATATAGTTGTTCTTGGAAATAAGATTGAGTATTTTGTTCTCGTTATCCGACAAAGGTCTTTCCGCTACTTTATCCGCCACTTTATCCGTTACATCAAACTCACAAATACTATCCAAAAGGCACTTTAACATAAAGGAAATGAAAGATGTACATTCTCCATTAGCATCAGAAACTGCAATAGCGTTATAATATTCTTGCTGATGAGCCTTAACGATGGTTTCAACAGGAATCCACGCAAATATACCCTTCCAACGCGCAAGCAACATAGTTTGCCAATAGCGACCCATACGTCCATTGCCATCCATAAAAGGATGTATAAACTCAAACTCGTAATGAAAGACGCAACTGCTAATCAACGGATGAATATCAGTGCTTTTTACCCATTCAAACAATTCGCCAATCAACTGCGGCACACGAGCAGCAGGAGGAGCAAGATGGATGCATTTTTCACCGTCGAACACGCCTACACTTCCGTTGCGATAACGTCCTGCATTTTCAACTAAATCTTTCATCATTAGGCCGTGCGCTTTCAAAAGGTCTTTTTCCTTAAACGCATCCAAATGCTGCATAAGTTGATAAGCCTGAACAGCATTTTTCACCTCCTGTATTTCGTTGGGTGCGCCAAGCACGTGTTTGCCATCAATAATGTCGGTAACTTGCTGCAACGACAAACTATTATGTTCAATAGCGAGCGACGAATGTATAGTTTTAATACGGTTGTCTTTACGGAGCATTGGCGAGGGTGCGTTATCTCCAAGGGTTACATTTATAGCCCCTACCCTTTCGGAAATTTCCGAAACCAAATGCAGAATTTCGGATGTTACTGTAAACGGTGGCACATACATCTTCAAGATAATTTAGTGGTTAATAGGATGTTATTTCTTTTTGCGGATGATTTTGGCAAAGAGGCGTGGGAAAAACCTACTTACCCAAATGCCATTGGTTTCGCCGCCGCCGGCTGTGATTTCAAGTTTCTCTTTTTCAATACCTTTGATGATTTTTTCGGCAAGGATTTTTGGGTCGAGTCCCTTGGCTTGACCTTCATCGTTGACACCACGTTTTTGGGCGTTGGCATCTAAGGCATTGATAGCCACGTTGGTATTAACATAGCCGGGACAAACCATCATCACGCGAATACCATTGTCGTAGTTTTCGGCGCGGAGTGTTTCAAAAAATCCGTGAAGGGCGTGTTTCGCCGCAGCATATCCCGAACGCAAAGGTATACCAAACTTGCCTGCAAGCGAACTCATACATACAATATGTCCGCTTTTTTGGGCAATCATACTCGGAAGAACCACCTTGGTGAGGGCTGCTGCTCCAAAAAAGTTGATATTCATCATCTTTTCCACCACGGTTAAATCCTCGTCTACCACCAAAGCACGCTGAGAAGCACCGCCGTTGTTGATAAGGATATCAATATGCTGATATTCAGCCACAATTGGTTCAGCAATTTGGGCAATGTTGCGATACTGCTCCAAGTCGAGAACAACTATACGCACCTTTTCGGGATATTTGCAAGATGATTTAACGCGCTGTAATTCAGATTCTCGGCGCGACGAGATGATAAGGTTTGCGCCCAATTCGGCAAATTTGTAGGTGAGCGCCTCTCCTATTCCCGACGACGCTCCGGTTATCCATATATTTTTGTTTTCGAAATTCATTTTTACGTATATTTGCAAATCTTTTCGGCAAATATAATAACAAAAAACGAAAACAGAAAAAATGGCTGATATTTTAGTAAATATAACTCTCGTGCTGATAATGGCAGGAATAGGAATGTCGCTGACATTCAACGATTTTAAGAACGTATTTGTTTATCCGAAATCAATTTTGACTGGCATAGGAAGTCAGTTGCTGATACTTCCGGCATTGTCGTTTTGTTTAGCGTACTTAGCACCAGTGAGCGCGGCAGAAAAACTCGGCATAGTGTTGATTGCGCTCTGTCCTGTGGGCACCACAAGCAACATTTTGATACATATTTTTAAGGGAAACACCGCACTATCTATCTCAATGACAATATTTAACAGTATGTTGTCGCCGTTTTCGATACCGTTTTTCATAGCCGTTGCGGTGAGTTTCTTTGTAAACGAAGAATCAAACGTAAGTATGTCGTTTTCAGAAAGTTTTGTACATATCCTGCTCACGGTAATACTTCCTGCATTTTGTGGATTGATGGTAAGGCGATATTTTACCAAAGTGGCTGATTATCTGAGCCGTCCGCTCAAATGGCTTTTGCCGTTGCTTCTGCTTATAGTGTTCAGCATCAAAATTTTCTTGGGCAACAACGAAACCGGATGCACACCAATGACAATCTACGAGATGTTGAAATTATCACAGTTTGTACTGCTGCTCAAAATTTTAGGAATGTACGGAGGATTTTTCATAGCCAAACTCTCGCGTTTAGACAAGCCCTCGCAACTCACCGTAGCCATTGAGACTGGACTCCAAAACACCGCCCTTGCCCTCTCGGTAGCCGCCACCCTCCAAGGTGCGTGCGAAATCGAAAAACCCGCCCTCGTATACGCAATGCTTACATTCTTCACCGCCGTAGTATTTTTGCTGATTCACTCGGGGGTAAAGGTGAGGGAGATATTGAAGTAGATGGCAAATTTTGCGGAGAGCGGTAAATTTGGCATTTCAAAAACTGCGGAGAGCGGTAAGTTTGGGTATTAGAAAATTGCGGAGAGCGGTAAGTGTTCCTTTAATTAATTATGAATCAAATAATTAGATATTTGAATTTTACAATTATTTTTAAGAATACAAAGTAAGTAGTACAAACACACGTAAAAACCATCAAAATAAAGATTTAGAAGGCAATAAAACGTTCAAACAAAAATTATTCGCTCCCCCCCATTTATTTACCAAAAATACTTGGTTTTCCCATTATTTTACGACATAAAGCAATAAAGGACAGACACTCCTTTTTAAAAATTTCCCCATAATTTAGGATACAAAAAGATACCTTAGAAAGCCATTTTTCGCTCACCCCAAAATTTTTTTGACCAAAATCCTCGGTTTCCCCAAAATGTTGAAAAAGAGTAACGGCATAATTAGAGAGAATAGCCTTAGTCATCATTTCTTTTCTTTTTTAGAGCACAATCGGCGGCGGCATCCATTACCGAAAGATATTTTGGATTGATAAATTTTCGTATATCATTATAATCCAAAAAGATACGCATCGTTTCAGTATCAAATTCAACAGGCACTAAAACGTTATCATATTGGTTGAAAGGAAACCACCACATAGTAGGAAATGTATCAAATCCGTCAAATTCTGAAATGCGAGACATAGCGTGACGTAAATTGTTTCTCACATACTTTTTAAATTGTTCTCCATCAAACTTAGGATCCATCTTCCTACTGTTAATCTGAGAAGAATCGAACAGAAAACCTGCTATATACATATTAAACGAATTGATAAATTTAATAAAACCCTCCTTATCTTTGATAAGGTCATTGACTGTAATTTCATTGCCTGATGTCTTGTCAAACACTATGAAATGGTTATCTCTGTTGTTTCTTGCTCGTTCGTTCTCGTATCCAAATGAAACTAAACCTTCGCCAATTTCAAGAAGTCTATTGTACTCATTTTCGGGATAATTCTTCATCATAGAACTATTAAATATCAGACTATCAACATTGCCATCGTGTTTACCAAACATCACGTCCAACATTCTATTTCTGACCTTGTCGGTATTTTTACATCCGTGAAGTTTGTAAGGAATAAGCACTTTGCTAGTACCGTCATTTTCGTTATCAAAATAATATGTCCTGATTAGGTCGCCATATTGATTTTCATTTGTCCGTACATAATAGTTTTTAGACTTTTCCATCAATTTTTTGGCGTATGGAGTAAGATAGTGACTGCCATTGTCAACGTTTTTACAACTCCGACCATTTTCATAGTTAAAGTCAATTTTAGAATTTGAAATACCTACAATTCTTGTAACTGTAAGAGTATCGTCACTTATAATGACAGGTTGTGATTTGAACAAATCCGAAGGCTCAATCCTTTTGCCTGTTTCGGTGTCATAAATGGCTATAATATGAGTAAAATCGCGCCCGCAATAAATGAGACCGTCCTTAGCCCATAATGAAACAAAAGAATATTTGGTACTTAATCTACGGTCTGAATATTTAGACATTTCTTTGGTCAAATCTTCGGGATTGTTGAAAAAATACGAATCGTAGTCTTCCAAATTCTTCAATTTTTCACACACCTTGTCAAGAGTTTTTTCACTTTTGATGTAGTTTGCCATTACTACCACAAGCGAATCGGAAAAGAAGTTAGGGGAGGCCAAATACTTAACCAAATCTTCTTGAACATCAGGATTGTTAAAATATGAATACGCCTCGGTTGCACAATCCAAATCCAATGTCAAGACACATTCATAGTACCCGTACATAGTTGTATCTTTAACTTCTGAACTATCAAAACTACGAATAACGTTGTCATCCATTTCAGGGAAAATGGTCTGTGTCCAAAACAATTTTTCTTTTGACCTCAAAAAGATTCCCTTAAAAATATGCTGAGCATTGGCTTCGATAGACGCCGCCGACATTAAAAATAATGATAACAGGCAAATAAATATCTTTTTCATAAATCAAGATTTTACAAGTTGAAACTTAATATCGTTACAAATATAAAAAAGTTTTTGGAAAATGACAAAAGGATGGCAAGAATTTTAAAAAGAGACTAATATATTAAATATCAGAATATTATAAATACAAAACATAATTTCACAACCATAAAACGCTAACAATCTGCCACTTAATACTTAATTAACTAATTTGGGGAATTGAATCGCTAAATTTCCCCATAATTTAGGATACAAAAAGATACCATAGCAAGCCATTTTTTGCTCACCCCAAAAATTTTTTGACCAAAATCCTCGGTTCTCCCATTATTTAACGGCACAAATTAATGAAGAACTGACACTCACCCACTTTAACACTATTTAACTTAATTTAGGGAATACATTCCCTAAATATTCAGGAATTTTGGGAATTGAATCGCTAAATTTATAACAAATTTGGGGAATTGAGAAAAAACAATTATATTTGCCGAAATAAAAACTGATTGCTATGATTGACAGATTTATTCAAAAGAGTATTGCCAATGATTTTGAGCGCGGCAAGGTTATAGTGGTGATGGGCGCACGTCAAGTGGGTAAAACTACTATGATTCAACAACTTACATCCAAAGGCAAAAAACTATTGCTCAACTGCGACGATGCAGAGGATAGGGAGGTGATAGAGGACAAATCGTCGGCGGTATTGAAAAACATACTCGCCAACTACGATTTTGTGTTTATCGACGAGGCGCAACGTGTGCAGGAAATTGGTCTTACGTTGAAAAAAATCGGTGACCTGAAACTTAAAACTCACGTAATAGTGTCAGGTTCGTCATCGTTTGAACTATCAGGCAACATCAACGAGCCTGCCACAGGAAGACTTATTGAGCATCAGTTATTTCCGTTTTCACTTAGCGAACTTGCAGAGCACACCTCAGAGCACGAGGAGTCGAAAATGCTTGAAAGTAGAATGATTTATGGCACTTATCCCGACGTTGTAAATTTCCCGGGCGAGGCTCGCAGAACGCTTTCTGAACTCACCAAC
>JAGCDD010000183.1 GCA_017651345.1 Bacteroidales bacterium
ACCGAAAACTACAATAGTTCATATCTGCTTGCAGACGGTAGTGGTAATCCTTTTGGAGAATCTTCAGTTGGAGGTTTTGGTCAATATCTCGAACTTTCTAACGAAGGTAAAACCCTCACCTTTAAATATGGGCTATTGCCTGAACCATTCGGAGAAAAAATTATCGATTTAAAGAATCTGCAACAATCATCAGGAAAAGATTGGAGCAAGGTAGAAACCGTAGTTTTTGATCAATCTTATACCGATAATGTATTACCTACATCTTGTGCATTTTGGTTCTCTAATTTTAAGAATCTCAAAGAGATTCAAAACTTAGACAAACTTAATACAAGCCAAGTAACCAATATGTATGGTATGTTTATGAATTGTTCTTCGCTTGAAACAATCGACATAAGCACATTCAGCACAACATCACTCAAAAAAGACCAAGAAGAAGAAACCGATGGTATCAAATATATGTTTTACGGATGCAAAAAACTAAAATCCATTACATTGTATAATCCAGAAACACCATCCGTACATTTCACGCCCAGCAGTAATATAACCTCGCTTTCTGGCATATTTAGTGATTGCAATGCTCTCGAAACCATCGATTTGAGTTACTTCGATATCGGCACAAACATAACTGATATGTCGCAAATGTTTTACAATTGCAATACAATTACCACACTCGATTTGTCAAAATTTAACACAAACAATGTAACAGATATGTCTGCAATGTTTTATTATTGCAATAACCTGACAACAATTTTAGTAGATCAAAATATATGGAAAACCAACAATGGAACAAACACAAGTGCTATGTTCAGTGGTTGTATCAACCTCATCGGTAACAATGGCACTCAATACGATGACTCACAAACTTCTGGAGACTACGCCCACATTGATGAAGGTCAAGACAATCCAGGCTACTTTACTACTGGTTCGTACAAGATAATCTACAACCTTGATGGCGGTGAAGAAACAGAAAACCCAACTTCATTACCTCTATCTGGTGCAACTTCTGATATTACCCTCAAAGAACCTACAAAAGAAGGATATTTCTTTACGGGATGGTCTGGCACGTCGGCCACCGGTTTATCGGGTAATAATAATACGAATGTTTCTATTCCAAAAGGAAGCAAAGGAAATAGGATATATACTGCACACTGGGCACAAGGAGAACCTTACGCTGTTGTTACTGAAACTGAAGGCACAAAAATAATGACGTTTTACTTTGGTGTAAAACCTACTAGCGATGATACAAAAACTGTTCTCGATATTCCGGAGAAAATGACTATGTACGATCCAATATGGATAATATGGAGAGACAACAGAGGTCCGATTAAAGAAGTAATATTCGATGAATCGTTCAAACAATACCAGCCGGATAAGTGTGATGGTTGGTTCGCGGGTTTTTCTTCTCTTACAACAATAACCAACATCCAAAATTTTGATGCATCTAAGGTAACAGACATGTCTCAAATGTTCTCAGGATGTTCATCATTAGAAAGCATAGATGATTTTCCATTTAATACTACTAATTTTACAGACATGTCTTATATGTTCTACAATTGTACATCATTAAAAAACATAAATTTAAACTTCAATACAGAAAATGTTACCGACATGTCTTATATGTTCTATGGTTGTACAGCATTAGAAAGCATAGAATTAAACATTAATACATCCAATGTGGAAACAATGAATAGTTTATTCGGAGAATGCTCAGCTCTTAAATCAATCACATTTGGTGATAAATTTAACACTGCAACCGTAACAGATATGGGAAATATGTTTATGTCTTGTAGATCAATTGAAACACTTGACCTATCAACACTCAACACGTCATCAGTAGTAGACATGAGTCAAATGTTTACTTCTTGTTATAACCTAAAAACAATAATCTTTGGTGATAATTTCAACACTTCAAAGGTTACCAATATGCATAGTATGTTCCGTGATTGTTTCAGTCTTACAGTACTTGATTTAAGGCAATTTGATATGTCTAAGCATGAGGGAGAAAGAGACAAAATCAATGTATACCTTATGTTCGATTGGACTGGTTATGAAGAAGAACCGCCTTCTGAACTAACTACAATATTGGTCAACAGCGAAAAATGGGACAATAGTATTATGAATATTGGTGGTATGTATGATAATTTAGGAGTGTTCAGAGGCTGTGAAAATCTTGTTGGCGAAAACGGCACAAAATATAGTAATAATTATGAAAAAAATGGAGAAGATGCTAACAACATAAAGTATATCAAAATAGACGGAGGTGATAATTCACCCGGCTATCTATCCGACGGAATATACACAATATCCTATATTCACAAAGATCAAAACGGCGAGACTATAAACATCACACTTGATAATAATTATCCAACAAAATATACCTACGATGATAATGACATTACCATCAACAAACCAACTCAAATGCCAAGTTATTCTTTTAAAGAGTGGAAGTACACAATATCAACCGACAAGGACAATATTCTTACTGGAGACCAAATAATTATTCCTCATAATTCTGTAGGCAACTATGATATAACTATCACATGGAACATAGAATCTTACTCCGTAACCCTTCCCGAAAATATGGAATTTGTACCCGAAAGCACCGACAATAAATTTGAATACAAATCCACAGTTACATTCAAAGCCAAAGATGGTTACAAAGTTACTGAAGGTCCAAGTTTATCAACCCCAAGAATTGAAGGTTTTACCATTACCCCTGACGAAAATATCAACTATCAATACTCTTTTACTATGCCATCCGCTCCCGTAGAAATAACAGCAACAGTGGGGAAAAAGGCAGAATACACCGTTTCTTTTAAAACAGATTTTGGCACTGCTCCAATGCCTCAGACAGTTAAGGAAGAAGAACGAGCCACAGAGCCAGAATTTAACTACACACAATCCGGCTACGAATTTAAAGGTTGGAAAACAGAAAATGGAGAATCGTTTGATTTCGGTCAACCCATTAATGAATCAATTACACTCATAGCCGATTGGCAAAAAGCACCACGTAAAATCAAAATCATCCCGTCAATTACAGATTTCATCTCATTCCCCACAGATTGGAAAAAATTCTGCAAGAAACAAGAAACAGAGGCTATACTAACTTACAGTCTTGATGATGGTAGCGGTTTTCCAACCAATTGCAATATAACTATCGAAACTATAGAAGGCACCCACAAATACCTCGCCAAAGACGGCAAAGTTAATATCACCACATTGCCATCATTTCCAGGAGAATACGCCTGCACGGCTGTTTTCACTGGTGATGAAGAATCTACAACTCCATCAGACACCATCAAATTCACTTTAGAAATCACCGCCGCACGTGGATTAATTTTGCAACTATACAAAAACGTAATTTTCGTCAACAATAGTAGCGAAAAGTTTGAAACATACCAATGGTATCGCTACGGCGAAGAAACCGACGAGAAACTCAACAACGGTTCACGCCAATACTTCACCGAACCCACTCTCAAAGGCTCGTATTGGGCATTGCTCAACGATAAAATTCACGCCTGCTATATGGAAGACGAACCTGTGATAGTAAAACACGCCGAGGTGTCGATCTCCACCTACCCCAACCCTGCCGTAGAAGGCGAGCAGTTTACTATTGAAATCAACAATTTTGACCCTAATACAGAATACTCTATGATAATATCCAACAGCAACGGCAATATTATAAAAAAACTTACCGTTACCAAACAGCAAACCACACTCAGCCTGCCTCGTGGTTTTTACACAGGCGCGTTGATGTCGTCGGGCAACAAACAGTCGTTTAAAATAATAGTGAGGTAAAAATGAAAAAATCGTCACCGCTACTTTTGTTAGCGTTTGTAACTTTATGTGTTTTAATATCTTGCAGCAACAATAATACTATCAAAGAACCACACAGCGGCGAATTTTCGGTAAGCGACTCGCAAAAGGTGGTGTTTGCTACCGAAAATCTCAAGAATGAAGATTCTGATTTGTTTGATTTCAACCAATATGGCAATATATCAGATGGTTGGCGTTTACTTACCGCCGACGAGTGGCAATACATTGTTTTAAAACGCAAAAACGCCATAAACCTGATTTCGTGGGCTACTGTTGATGGCAAAAAGGGTGTAGTTTTATTACCCGATAATTACGCTAACACACTCAAACTAAACCACATATCACCACAATCTATTAAGCCGTGGGACGATCAGATATGCCTTATCAACTCCGACACAGACCCCACCACGCTCAACGTTATCTCCAATAATCAGTGGACAGAATTGGCAAATATAGGAGCGATATTTCTACCTATGAACCTCGGCAGCGAAGGCGGATATTGGCAAACCGGCGACTCGTTTTTAAGTTTCAACTCTGCTTTTATATGGCCTGCGCGTGGCTGCGTAACATCGGCATTAAAGTTAAGTGTGCGCCTTGCAATTGATATCGCCAAATAACTCGTCTACCAAAATCGGCGGTTTATCGACCAATTACAGCCCTTCATCTAAAAAAAAATCTATATCACCTTTTATTAAGTTAAGTTTGCAATATAAAAACGAAATGACAATTGTTTAATATTTAAAACTGAACTGAAATGAAAGTAAAAATGATTTTAGCTGCTGCCGCAATGGTATTCTGCACAGCCGCTGCCAACGCTCAAGAAGCACGTTACGAATTTGAAAAAGCCGTTATCACCACCAAAACCGAGATGATGGGCAACCCGATGATTACTACTTACTACATTGCTGACTACGGCAAAAAAGAGGCATCCGAATTTAAGATGGATATGTCGGCTATGGGAGGCAACGTAATGAATATGAGAACAGTACGCACTGCCGAAGGCGCAGTTACATTCGACATTAACGCCAAAGAGGGTCAAAAAACCGAAGGCTCTGTAAACTTCCTCAATCTTACTCCCGAAATCGTTAAGAAACACAAAATCAAAGAGAAAGGAGAAGAAATTGTAAACGGCTATCCCTGCAAAAAATACGAAGTTAACACCGAACAGATGGGTATGTCGGTAGCATCTACCGTTTGGGTTTGGAAAGGATTCGCTATCAAAACAGTGGTAGACGGCGGAATGTTTCAGATCGAAACCGTTGTGGATTCATTTGACGAAAACGCAGCAATTCCCGAAGGCATTTTTGATGTACCTGCCGACGTAAAAATCAGAAAGTAAGTTAATAGCCAATAGTTTTCACACACATGGGACGCGCCTTGGTGCGTCCCTTTTTTTATTCATCGTCGTTGTCGAAATCAGGCATAAAGCCGTCGAGCGTATCATATTCGTCGTCAGAATCGTATAGGCGGTCAATGTCGCGGCGGTCTTTTTTGGTAGGACGTCCAGCACCACGGTCGCGTTTGCCAAACGAAAAACGTCCCATCTCGGTCATCATTTTTAGTTTAAACAAATCGTCCTCAGAGGTGGTTTCGGTGATATAATCTGGCACTTTGGCTGCACCCACACGTCCACGGAGCAATTGAAGCACCTTGTAGCGGCGGTAAACAGGATTTACCTTTACGCTGATTTCGTCGTCGGGACGTACAACTCGAGCGGGTTTTACAGCCGCACCATTGATAAGGATGCGACCCTTGCCACATGCGTCGGCGGCAAGCGAACGGGTTTTAAATAAGCGGACGTTGAATAGGAATTTGTCGATCCGCATTTCGGAGTTTTCTTCTGCCATAATGGTTTGGTTTAAAGGTTATTTGCCGTTGTACATATTCATAGTGCGTTGTATACCGTTGGTAATGAAACTGTAAAGAGCCTCGGTGGTGATTTTTGAGCGTTCTTGAATACGGTTGAGTTCTTCAAAATTCCACTTTCCAAGCACAAAATCTACCTGATGACCCTTTGCAAAATCGTTTCCGATGCCAAAACGCAGACGCGCATAATTTTGAGTACCAAGCAGTTCGGTAATATTTTTAAGTCCGTTGTGTCCTGCCTCGCTGCCGTTTGCCCTCAAGCGGATAACACCAAAAGGCAACGCAAGGTCGTCGACACATACAATGAGGTTTTCTACGGGAATGTTTTCCTCTTTGAGCCAATAACTTACAGCCTTTCCGCTAAGGTTCATAAAAGTAGACGGCTTGATAATGGTAACGGGATTGCCGCGGTATTTAAACTGCGCCACATCGGCATAGCGGTCGGATGAGAACTGCGCACCAGCGTCGGCGGCAAGAGCGTCGGCGATTTTGAAGCCAATGTTGTGGCGTGTGTCCCGGTATTCGGCTCCGATATTTCCGAGACCTG
Organism: Bacteroidales bacterium; assembly: GCA_017651345.1. Taxonomy (GTDB): domain Bacteria; phylum Bacteroidota; class Bacteroidia; order Bacteroidales; family UBA3824; genus UBA3824. The sequence goes on from JAGCDD010000183.1 coordinate 6,230, forward strand.
CAATAAGGTATTTCACTGCTTTTAATTATAAAAACAGAGACGGCATAAAGTGCCGTCTCCGAAAGTCTAAAAACTTTTATTACTATGCAAACTACTTCTTTTTCTTCTTTCCGCCGTCGTCGGCAGCTGCAGCCTGCTGAGTAGCACGAGTAGCTACGATGCGGCAGAGAAGCATATCCTGCGGGTCGGAAATACGATAATTGTCGAATTTGAGGTCGTGAACCTTGATCTGCTGTTCGAGTTCGAGTTCAGCGATGCTAACAACGATTCTTTCGGGGAGGCAAGCAGCTTTACCAGTAACTTTGAGTTTGCGGGCAGCTGTTTTGAGTTTACCACCGGCCTTAACACCAGGAGCGTGACCTTCGAATACAACAGGAAGTTTAACGGTGATTTCCTGCTCATCGTTGAAGATGTAGAAATCGATGTGCATTACCTCGTCGGTAACGGGGTGGAACTGCATATCTTTGATTACAGTGTTGAATACTTCGCCGTCGATAGTGATTTTAACGATGAATACTTCGGGAGTGAAGATAGCGCCGTTGATTTCTTTTTGTTTAACGGTGAAGTCGATGTGCTTGCCGCAGCAGTAAGCCACGCAGGGAACGAGGCCCTCTTTGCGCAAGTCTTTTGCAAACTTGGTACCGATGTTTTCGCGTTTGGTACCAGCGATTTCAAATACTTTCATTTAATTAAATTTGTGTTACTCAAAATTGAGTGTTAATAAAAATTGTTTACTCAATTTCCCATCGCACGGGCGGCTCTCCGCCCAATTGGAAAATTCGGGTGCAAAGATAGATGTATTTTTTGTTTTTACAAAAAAAATCTTCTATTTATAATACGATGTTTCGCTTATCGACTGACAGGTGAACACCTTTTTAATTACCTCGGCAAAGAGGTTTGCCACGGTGAGAACCTTGATTTTTGGATGCGGTTTTTTCAAGGGAATGGTGTCGGTAACGTAGAGTTCGGTAAGTTTCGACTCTGAAATGCGGTCGTAAGCAGGACCCGAAAGCACAGGGTGAGTGATAAACGCCCTAACGCTCAATGCACCTTGACCCATCATCAAGTCGGCAGCCTTTGAGAGTGTGCCGGCTGTGTCGATAATATCGTCGATGATGATAACGTTTTTGCCCTTAACGTCGCCGATAACAGTCATTTCGCTCACCTCGTTGGCTTTTTCGCGATACTTGTGGCAGATAACCATTGGCACTTGGAGAAATTTGCTGTAAGTATTTGCGCGTTTGCTGCCGCCTATGTCGGGCGAAGCGATAACGAGGTTTTCGAGTTTTAGCGAGTTGATAAATGGTACAAATATGGTGGACGAGTAGAGATGGTCTACTGGCACGTCGAAGAAACCTTGAATTTGGTCGGCGTGGAGGTCCATAGTAATTATTCGGTCAACACCCGCCTTAGTAAGTAGGTTGGCGATGAGTTTTGCGCCGATGGCCACACGGGGTTTGTCTTTGCGGTCTTGACGCGCAAATCCGAAGTAAGGGATAACGGCTGCAATCTTGTAAGCCGACGCACGACGGGCGGCGTCAATCATAAGCAAGAGTTCGAGAAGGTTGTCGGCGGGAGTGAATGTAGACTGAACTATAAACACATAATCGCCACGGACAGTCTCGTTGAGGCTCGGTTGATATTCGCCGTCGGAATAGTGGTTCATTGTTACGTTTCCGAGGGTGGTGCCGTATGCCTTGGCTATTTGCTCCGAAAGGTAGAGCGACGTGGTTCCCGAAAAGATTTTGATGTTTGAACTTGATACCATTTTGCTATCTTTTTATATCATAAAGAATGGATTGAATTTCAAATCTTTAAATATTATTATTTAACTACAAAGTTTACCATTTTGCCGGGTACGATAATCACCTTTATTACCGACTTACCTTCGATAAGTTTTTGGAAACGGTCGTTGGCGCGGACTTCTTTTTCTATTTCGTCCTTGTCGGCATTGGCAGGAAGGTCGAGTGTAAAACGAGTCTTGCCGTTGATTGCCACAGGATAGGTTTTGGTGCTGTCTACTGTGTAACGCTCGTCTACTGTGGGGAACTCTGCATCCGAAATCGACTGATTGTGACCAAGAAGTTTCCACAACTCTTCGGCAATGTGCGGGGCAAACGGTGCAAGCGATATTACCAACGGTTCGAGGATTGCACGCTTGTTGCATTTTAGCGATGTGAGTTCGTTGACGCAAACCATAAACTGACTTACGCTTGTATTGTAAGAGAATATCTCGATGTCGCTTTCAACCTTTTTGAGGGTCTTGTGGAGAGCTTTGAGTTCTGCTTCAACGGGCTGAGCGTCAGAAACTTCAAAATCACCATTAGCATTAAAGAACAATCTCCAGAATTTGTTGAGGAATCGGTAAACGCCTTCGATACCGCCAGTATCCCAAGGTTTCGACTGCTGAATAGGTCCGAGGAACATTTCGTAAAGTCGCAATGTGTCAGCACCGTAGCGTTCTACAATAGTGTCGGGATTAACAACGTTAAACATCGACTTGCTCATCTTTTCGATAGCGCTACCGCAGATATATTTGCCGTCTTCGAGCACAAACTGCGCGTCGGCAAATTCAGGTCTCCATTGTTTAAACGCTTCTAAATCAAGAATATCGTTTTTCACAATGTTAACGTCAACGTGAATTTCTTGGGTGTCGAAATCGTCTTTAAGTCCGTAAGAAACATACTGGTTTGTACCTTTGATACGGTAAACGAACTTGCTTTGTCCCTGAATCATACCTTGGTTAACGAGTTTTTTGAAAGGCTCGTCTTTGCAAACTACGCCAAGGTCGAAAAGAAATTTGTTCCAGAAACGTGAATATATAAGGTGTCCCACAGCATGCTCGGTGCCTCCGATGTAGAGGTCAACATCTTGCCAATACTCGTTTGCCTCTTTCGACACAAGAGCATTGTTGTTGTCGGGATCCATATACCTTAAATAATATGCCGACGAACCAGCGAAACCGGGCATTGTGCTTGTTTCGTAGGGATAGCCCTCGGCGGTTTTCCAATTGGCTGCACGACTCAAAGGAGGTTCGCCATCTTCGGTAGGCAAGAACGAATCAATTTCGGGCAATTCCAATGGAAGTTTTGTAATATCAAGCGTTTGCACGCGACCGTCTTTGTAATAAACGGGGAAAGGTTCGCCCCAATAACGTTGACGGCTGAAAATTGCATCGCGCAGACGGTAGTTGATTTTGCGGTTTCCAATTCCGAGTTTTTCTACCTCATTTATAGCGGCTTGTTTTGCTTCAAGCACATTCATGCCGTTAAACATTCCGCTGTTCATCATTATGCCTTCCTTAGCGTCGTATGATTCGGTAGAAACGTCTGCGCCCTCAATCAAAGGAATGATGGGGAGGTCAAATTTTTTGGCAAATGCATAGTCGCGGCTGTCGTGAGCAGGCACAGCCATAATAGCACCTGTTCCGTAACCAACTAATACATAATCGCTTATCCAAATAGGAATTTGCGAACCGGTAAATGGGTTGATGGCGTATGCTCCTGTAAACTGACCTGTAACAGAGTGTGTGTCGCTCATACGTTCGCGTTCGGTACGTTTTCCGGCATCAGCGCGATATTGCTGAACAGCATCGCGGTATTCAACAGTTGTAACTTGGTCAACATACTCGCTTTCAGGTGCTAATACCATAAATGTAACGCCATAAACTGTATCGGGACGGGTGGTGAAAATCTTCATCTTAACTTCGCTGTCGGCAATGTCGAAAAACATTTCGCAGCCCTCGCTACGACCAATCCAGTTGCGCTGCATCTCTTTGAGCGAGTCGGTCCAATCAATACGGTCGAGACCTTCAAGCAATCTTTCAGCGTATGCCGAAACTCTCAAAAGCCATTGAACCATAGGTTTTTGCACTACGGGATAACCACCACGAACAGAAAGACCTTCTTTCACCTCATCGTTGGCAAGCACTGTTCCGAGTTTAGGACACCAGTTTACCATAGTTTTGGCACGGTATGCAAGGCGGTAAGCATCAATTACTTCGGCTTTTTCGCCATCGCTCAATCCGTTCCAAACCTCAGCCGGAAAAACAGGCACTTCGCTGTGAGCAGCGTTAACCTTCTGATTGCCATTACGTTCAAATTCAGCGGTAAGAGTGGCGATAGGCTCAGCCTTCTGTGTATCATTGTTGTACCAATGGTTGTACATTTGAAGGAAAGCCCATTGAGTCCATTTATAATATTTAGGATCGCAAGTGCGGAGTTCGCGACTCCAATCGTAAGAGAAACCAATTTTTTTCAACTGCGAACGGTAGCGCGAAATATTATTTTCGGTGGTAACTGCTGGATGTTGACCCGTTTGAATTGCATATTGCTCGGCGGGAAGGCCAAAAGCGTCGTAGCCCATCGGGTGCAACACATTAAAACCTTTGAGCCTTTTGTAACGGCTGTAAATATCTGATGCAATGTATCCTAATGGGTGTCCTACGTGCAGACCTGCTCCCGAAGGATAAGGGAACATATCAAGTACGTAATACTTAGGACGTTCCGATTTGTTTGAGACGGTAAAAGTACCGTTCTCGTCCCAATACTTTTGCCAATATGCCTCAATTTCGCGATGATTGTATTCCATTGTAGTTTAAAATCTGTTACAACTAATTGATTTGTTAATTTCGGCAAAGTTAAAAGTTTTTTTTAATAAGTGTAACAAATAGTGTGGATATATTTTTATTAAGATTTGGTTAAGACCTAAAAATATTTTACAACGGTATACCTTTCTTCTTTCGATATACTATCAAACCAATAACAAACACCCACATCAAAACAGCAAGACCTCTTTTTAAAGAGTTGAAACGCTGCGAGGTTTGGTTCTGATATTTTAATTCCACGGTGTGATTTCCAGCAGGAATCTCTAAGCCCGAGAAACCATAATCACATAGTTTTAATTTCTTATCAGTGCCGTCAAGTGTAAGCGTCCAGTTCTGATCGTAAGGGATAGTAAGAACGAGGAATTTGTCTTTACTAACATTCAAGTTTCCCTTTATATTATCCTGTTTAAACTCAGAAATTTCAAGATGTTCGCTATTTGCATAATTATATAAAGAATCGAACATAGGTGTGGTAAATTGTTCCACTGGAACTATCACATCTGTATTGCTGATATCAAGGCGTGTAAAGTGCGTGGTGTCGATTTCTGAGTCGTCTTCATAAACAAATGATGCCAAAAGTGCCTCGTTTGCCATAAAACTATTGATGGATGTGTGATAGATATTCTGCGCCAACATCATCCAAGCCACACCTGGAGACGCATCGCGAATAGCCATATAGAGGCTGTCGGCATCGGAGTATTCACTACCGATAAGTTTGCGCAAACGCTCAACAACATCGAACTTCTGCGCAGGTGGAACGCCCATATAATCGAGTGTGACCGATGCGCTTTCTATAGAATTATTATCGATACGGAATTTGATAAGTTTCTTAAAATCAGAAGATTTAATATAACGGTCAACAGTAAATCCAAGCGGCAGACATTTGTCAATTTTAAAAACGTGTATGCCGTTTACAGTGTCGTATGGCTGACAGATGGGAATATGAGCCATAAGTGTATCTGTTTTAGTAAGATAGTACTTAATGCCAGCAAACGACAGACAAAGCGGGTCGCGACCAATACCCGAAATCCAACGTGTTTCAGATTCGATATGAGGTGCAATGTGTCCTGTGTTGCTGAGAAATTTTACATAATAAGGTTGGTTAAACGAATTGTAATTCTTGGTGCCAAAATATCCAATAGCATTTGCCTCATTGAGATTTGAGTGTATCTGACGCGAAGACTTGTAATCTTTTTCCATACGATAGAACTTCGTAGTATCGGTCTGTTTAAGTTTGGCTACAATCTTTTCGGTACCATCGTAAATGCCATTACGATTAAGGTCAAACTCAAGTTTTGAAACCGTGTCGCGTCCGTCGAAACTCGAATATGTGATAAACGAAACCTCTATTAAAACAAGCACAACCTGCACAATCTTAAACATTTGCCTATTGGCTGTGTTTGCACTCCACATCAGCACTCCGGCGTGAATCACCAAAAATGCAATTGCAAAATAAACCACATTTGCTTTGTATGTGGGACTATTTACCATCAAATCACTATTGGCTGCTCCGTAAAGTGCTATTACACAAACCACAAGCGATCCTGCAAGCACTGGCACATTTACGCGTTTGAGGTTTTCGATAAGCGATAAAGACTGCGCAGCCACAAATATCATTGCAAAGGTTATAAAAAAGTCGATTCCGTAGCGGTAATAGTCGCCGGCATAGAGCACGATGGCACGGCGAAGGGGCGGAAAAATCAGTACAGCAGCCCAAAACGCTATAAAACAGCCGTATGCAATTTGTTTGCGGCGATTGAGATATTGAAAAATCTGCGGCAAAAGCAACAAAGTAATTAAGCCAGAATAAATTGCAGGTGCTTCAAGAAAATTGTTCCACTCGCCCATTGAAAAGTCGCAACCGGGAATATCATTAGCAAAAAGTCTGAGAATGGTGGTGATACCCATAGTTTTTTCTACAAAAAGGTTTGACGGAGCTGTGGTTTCAAAGCCCACGCCGCCTGCATACCTTGGGGTGTTGAGACTAACTATCAAGCTGTTGATTAAATCGGGCAACACCACAGCCATACCCAACAAGCCAAGCACAAATATCCACAGGCAGGTGCGGAATATGGTTTTAAAGTTTGCCTTCATCACCACAAACCTAAAAATCATATAGATAGCCAAAAAAAGCGATGCCAAATACAAGAAATATGGCGAACCTGCAAACCGAATTACCGCAAAGGGAAAGAAATAGGGTCGGCGTTTTACCAAAAGTTGCTCAAAGGCAAAGAGATAGAATGCCATACTGAATCCAAAATTTTCGATACGCCAAATAGAAAGCACCACTATGCTGCCCGAAAATGCCATCAAGAGTGAACCAATAGTAGAGGCGTATTTGCTAACATTTAAAGTTCTGAGCCACAAGAATGTAAACAACGCAGTACCCAAAAACGAAGTAAAAAACTGATAGTAGAAATTCTCTACCGAACTTGCTCCTGCGTCAACAGGCAAAAAAAGATACACAAATCGCCTTACCCAATCAAGCACATATGAAATAGGCTCAACATTAAAAGATCCACTGCCTGCGCCATCGCCCATACCCACAGTAAACGAATATGCCGTGGAGATTCCTTCATGAGCATAACGTTCTGATTGAATGGATCCTACCATCTGCAAACAGCAAGAATCATCTGCCAATCCTGTAAAATAAAAAAGGTATTCGCCAGAGAAAAAGCCGTACATCGACAGCAATCCCGCCAATACCACCAAAAAAATCACCGCAATTATCGGGTGTTTTACTATAAATTTTTTTATATTTGCTATCACAATTATGCTTGGTTTGAGTTATACAAATTGAGCACGTAAAATTATAAAATTTTTTTTAGAACAAAAAAATGGAACCGATTCCTTACAACAAGCCGTTTCTTTGCGGCAACGAAATTAAATATATCCGCGAGGCTGTCAAAAGCGGCAAAATTTCGGGCAACGGTGCTTTTACCCAAAAATGCCAACGTTTTTTTGAAGACAAGTACGGTTTTGGCAAATGCTTAATGACATCAAGTTGCACCGACGCGCTCGAAATGGCAGCGATACTTTCAGGCGTGGGCGAAGGCGACGAGGTGATAATGCCATCATACACATTCGTTTCCACTGCTTTGGCTTTTGTTCGTCAAAATGCCAAAATCATTTTTGCCGACAGTAGCGACGACAACCCAAATATAGATGAAAATCAGATAGAATCACTAATTACACCACGCACCAAGGTGATTGTGGTTGTGCATTACGCCGGATTCTGCTGCAATATGGAAAAGATTTGCGAAATTGCTCGCCGTCACAACCTTATTATAATAGAAGACGCCGCGCAAGCCTTCGATTCTTACTACAAAGAGCGTCCAGCGGGTAGTTTCGGCGCAATGGCAACTTTCTCGTTTCACGAAACTAAAAACATCATTTCGGGCGAGGGCGGAATGTTGGCTATCAACGATCCAAATCTTTTTTCACGTGCCGAAATTATTTGGGAAAAGGGAACAAACCGTGCCGATTTTTCGCGTGGTAAAGTTAGTAAGTATCAATGGGTTGATATAGGTAGTTCGTTTCTTCCGTCAGAACTTATATCAGCGTTTCTTTATGCCCAAATCGAAAAATCTGGTCAAATTCAGTTGAAACGCCTCAAACTGTGGAATCTCTATTACAAACTCCTTAAACCATTGGAAGATAAGGGCTACATATCGCTACCTCACCATTCGCCAGAAACTGTGGGCAACGGACACATATTTTATATAGTGTGCAAAAATACCAAACAGCGCAAAAAGATAGCCGAATATCTCGGTGAAAAACAGATACTTGCTGTAACTCACTACTTGGGATTGCACAAAAGTCCGTATTTTAAAGAACATTACACTGGCGCACCTCTCTGCAACTGCGACAAATACGAGGACTCGCTGCTGAGGCTTCCGCTTTATTACGAAATGCGTTTAGAGGATGTAAAATATGTTTGCAGCATATTGGGAGATATACTCGACTACTTGAATGTAAAATAGAGTCTACCACAATCCATCAACCATAACAAACGCTGCCCAATTTTGTGGGTCGGGATACTGTTGACGGGTAATGGTTTGTGCCGAAACAAAGGCGGCGCGTTTGGATTGTCCGGCGGTAAGGTTTTTGAAAAACTCGGTCATTAGCAACTGCGTGGCTGAGTCCGAAACATCCCAAAGACTCATCACAATGGTTTGAGCACCGGCTTTTTTAAATCCACGTTGAAGTCCGAAAACTCCTTCGCCAGTGATTTCGCCAAGTCCCGACTTGCAAGCCGAGAGCACCACCAAATCAAGTCCCCGGAAATCAAGACGCGATATTTCGCGGGCAGTGAGTATGCCGTCGTCAAAACCTTCGGGTATAATGCTGTTTTTCAACGGGTCGAGAGCCGTATTTGCTCCAGCAAAGAGTAATCCACTGTAAGTGAGCGAACGGTCTTCGCTGCTCTGAGTTGCCATCAACGACGAAGGTATCAAATCTGCCACAAAATCAGACTTATAGAAACCGTGAGTGCCAATGTGAAGTATCTTTAATCTACTGCCTGATAGTTTTTTGAAACTATCTTCGGTGGCAGTGCGTCCCGATTGCTCGCTAACTATGTAGTTGGCATTGCGCAGATATTTGGCTATAGTTTCTGATTCGATTTTTGAGCCACGTAGAAATCCTGCCACAGCACCTCGAAGAGTGTCGCGACTGTCGATGAGATTTAGCCAATCTTCGTTAGAAAAATCGTATTCGATGCCACCGTATGTGGCAGCCCTGCGGTCGGGGTTAATTTGCTGTTCCATAGCGATTTCGCGCGTTGACGATAGGCGGTAGGCATCGTATTGTTCGGCAAATATAGTTCCTTTTTCGGTGGGAAGATATTCGATAGCAATATTGTGAAAACGTCCAGCTGGCGAAAAATAAACGTTTTTTACTCCTTGAAGATATTTTTCCAATGGTTTCCACACAAGGTTGTAAAGTTTGGAAGTGGTGTAATATTCTGATTTTTTTACGGTCCACATATCCGACTGTTTAAAAAGCGTTACCACTTTGGGCGTGTCCATACCTTTTTTAAGCACAAAAGCCATAAAGATACGTTCTTTGTTAGCGTCTTTACATTCGGTAAATTCTATGGCTATATCGTTATCCTTCAAGTGTTTCTGTATTTCTTTATAATCAATCGAAAGGTTGCGGGTATAGTTGCCCAAATTACTCGACGACAGCACAAGAGCCCTCTCTTCGGCTTCTATCGCATTGGCAAGCGAATCGGCGTTCATTGTGCGTTCATGTATATTGGTTTTCAAAAGGTTGTCGAGCAAGCCACGATTTTGACGTATCTTGTAATAACGCCTCAAAAGTGTGCTGTCAGAGCTCTGTTGCAATATTTTTTGAATTTCGAGTTCGGTATTTAGCAGCAATCCTTTTGAAAAAACTTGCGAATTGTAAGCCAAAACAGCTGCCGACCCTCCTATCGAAAGCGAATCTGCCAAGGGCGAAAGTTTATAAACGGCGTATGGCAGATCGAGCACAAAAAATTCGGCATATTTGTTCCAAAAATCGGTTCGCTCCTTGTAGGTCATCAACAGAAAGTTTTTGAGTATAAACGCTTTAATGCGATCGTAAGCCTCGCTGTAATACTCTGCTGATTTGGCATAATTACCAGCATAGAGATTGATTTGAGCCAATTTGCTGAGCGATACTGCATAATCGGGATGATTTTCGCCCCAAACGTTCTTCCTGATTTGCAGCGACTTCTGTTCAAGGTCAATAGCCTTAGGATAAAGGCTGAGTTTGTAATTATATTCGGCAAGATTGCCCAACACAGCAGCGTAATTGGCGTGCTGTTCGCCATAAATATTTTTTTCAATAGAAGATGCGCGGGTGGCAAGTCGAATGGCATATTTATAATTGCCTGCCTGCGCATAATACGACGAAAGGTTGATTAACGCTCCCGAATAGTCGGGGTGGTTGTCGCCAAAATTGTTTTCAAAAATTTGCAATGCCTTAAGTCCCAATTGAATAGCCTCGGCAGTATCACCAAGCACGCATTTAAAACCAGCAAGTGTATTTAACGATATGGCATAATGCGGATGCTGTTCGCCCAAAATAGTTTTGCGAAGTTGCATGGAGCGGGTTTCGAGTTTTACAGCCTCGCGATAGTTGCCTATGGTGTAATAATAGCCCGCAAGATTGTGCAACGAAAGCGCATAGTCGGGATGAGTTTCGCCCATAACCTTTCCTATCGACTCCAAAGCAAATTTTTCGAGCCTGATTGCCTCGGTGTAATTGCCTGAAAATAAATTATAATAGGCAAGATTTTCTAAATAATAAAAATAGTATGGATGGTCGTCGCCTAAGATATTTTTTGCAGCTTCGATAGTCGAAGTTACCAATTTTATCGCATCGTCATGGTTACCCAATGCAAAATAATACGAAGCAAGGTTTCCCAAAGCCATTACATAATTGTCGCCACGATAGTTGAGCCGTTGACGCTCCTTTAATGTATATGCCTGAATGTCGGCGGCAGATATAAATTTGCCAAGTTCGCATAGAAACAAGGCACAGTTTTCCAATGCACTCAAATACTCTTCGTGCTCTGCGCCGTAAACTGTTTTGCATAGTTGCGCGGCATATTCGCCTTTACGTAGGGCTTCGGGATAATTGCCGTTATAATAATGATACTCAGCAAGTTTGCTTACAGATTTGGCATATAGCGGACTTTTTTCGCCCGCACCTTGTTTATAAAGATCAGATGCCAACGTTCCAAGCCTTACTGCTTCGGGATAGTTAACCGTATCTATATTATAATCAGCAAGTTTCTCATAATTCGATGCTTCTGCTAAAAGCGCTTTCCGTTGTTTTTTAGATGTTTGTGCCGACACTGCAAACGGCAATATCAGCAGCATTATCACAATTATTTGCTTCATTGACGATGTATAGTAAGACGACAAAAACACTTAGTTAATTACTTATATTACAAAATGTAACAAGTAGTTAATTAACTAAGTGCTTAAAATAGAGAAATGGTATTATATCAGCGGTATATTAGCCTGTTTGCACTCTTTACGCATTTCGTCGCTCCAAAGCGATGATTGGATTTCGCCGATGTGCGCTTTTTTGAGGAAAAACATACAGAGACGGCTCTGTCCGATGCCGCCGCCAATTGATTCGGGCAATGTGCCGTCCAAAAGGCGTTTGTGGAAATAGAGTTCTTTGCGCTCGTTTTTGCCTTCGATTTCAAGTTGGCGCAAAAGTGCCTCTTTGTCAACGCGTACACCCATCGACGAAAGTTCAAACGAACGTCCGAGAATCTCGTTCCAAACAAGGATGTCGCCGTTTAAGCCCTTGAAACCGTCGGAGTTAGGAGTGCTCCAATCGTCGTAGTCGGGAGCGCGTCCGTCGTGTTTTTCGCCGTCGGAGAGTTTGCCGCCAATGCCCATAATAAACACAGCCTTGTGTTCGCGGCAGATGGCGTCTTCGCGCTCGTGAGGTGTAAGGTTGGGGTATTTTTTGCACAAATCCTCGGCGCTTACAAAGAAAATATCTTCGGGCAGCGAGGGTTTAATCTGCGGAAACATCTCGTACACAACGTATTCGGTTTTTATCATTACAGAATAGATACGTTTAACGATGTTTTTTAGAAAATCTATGTTACGGTCTTGGGGTTCGATATGGCGTTCCCAATCCCATTGGTCTACATAGAGCGAATGGAGGTTGTCGAGTTCCTCATCGGGACGGATGGCGTTCATATCGGTGTAGATACCGTAGCCGCTCTCGATATTATAGTCGGCGAGGGTAAGGCGTTTCCACTTGGCAAGCGAATGAACCACTTCGGCTTTTTGGTCGCCAAAATCCTTGATAGGGAACGTTACAGGACGCTCCACGCCGTTGAGGTCGTCGTTGATGCCGGTTCCCTTCAACACAAACAGGGGCGCGGTAACACGGCGAAGTTTAAGTTCTGCCGAAAGGCTACTCTCAAAAAAATCCTTGATTCTCTTGATACCCAACTCGGTTTGTTTCAAATCGAGAATGGGTTTGTAATGTTCGGGTTTGATAAGTTTTCCCATAATTGCATAAAAAATTTTGTCGCCGTAAAAATAGGCATTCGCCGATTAAAAACAAAAAAAATTATTTTCTCTACTTTGGCGATTAAGAAAATCACGTATTCAACACATCTTCGCAAGAATTTTTTCTATCTGCATTTTTTTAAAAAAATTTTCTCCATTGTACTGTAATATTTTGGAAATTTGGTTGTCTATTGGAAAACAAACATTCTAAAAAAACTGAAAAATGAAAAAATTGCTATTATTTTTAACCGCTATCGTATTGCCGCTAACGATGTTGGCGCAGGACGATATGCCTTACAAAATCAAACATTACGCCGACAAAATCAAAGATAATGGCAAAAGCCTTGAAAAAGAGGAATTTTCGATGAAACCGGCGATTATAAAGGGTAAGATATATAATTTTAATCCGCAAGTGGTTAACAAACAAGACAAGATGATTGCGAAAGTTTATATCAACAACCCTTTTTTTGGAAACGAGTGTGTTGCCGTAGAGTTGAACCCCGACCACACTTTTGAAATCAAAGTGCCGATGACTGTTAAGTATCAAACTGTAACCTTGGATATTGATTCGTTTTTCTATGGATTAGTTGTTTGTGCCGCAGGCAAAACCATCGAGATAAGTTTTGACGTCAACGATATTACTCAACATCAAAAACTGATTCCCTATTTTGCTGGTGAGAACGTGGATTTGAACTACGCCCTCAGCTTGCCCTTTTATGATAAATTTAAAAAAGAGTTGATTTACAACAACGACACTATGAGAAAAGCAGCCACTTTTACAATGTTGGAGTACAAAAAATACATTTTGGACGGTCACGAACGATATAGCAAAATGGTTGATACAATGCACATTACCAAACGCGCCAAAGAGTTTATGAAACTAATGTTGAAATACCAGACAGCGGAAATTCTTTCGAGGGCGTTTAGAGATTTGAAAATATGGAGAGAACAATTCAACGTGGTCTGCGCCAATCCACAATTTCAGGATGATATCAATAATTATTACAATTACCCAAAAATCCTTGACATTGACCATTTAATGATGTTTTACACATACGATATGATTCAAATCTTTAATATTTGGAATTGGTTTGGTGATGGTAGAATTTTTTGGGAGAACGAGAAATTCTCCAAATCTGATCTTAACAAGCGAGACGTTTTTCAATACAGGGTGGATAATATGTTATTCGATGGACATTTGACGGTTAAAGAGAAAGACATTGCAGATGCAATTGTAGAGAAAATGAAGAAGAAAGACACCACGCGCACTGACGAGGAGATTGCTTTTATTAAAACAGTAGAAGATTATATTGAAAAACATAATCAAAAGGTAACGGAAGAATGGAAGGCTGCTTGTGGCGGTGAGGGTTATTTTTGTGATTTTGGCAAGTTGTATGATATTTGTTGCAAATATATACCCAAAGGTATCCCCGTACCTGATGCGTTGGTAACAGAAATTGAAAAAATGTCCAATCCGTTTTACGCTAAATACGTCAAGGCAAAAAACGCTGAAATTCGTGGAGAAACTGAGGCTGAAAATGAACGTGGCGGATATTACGCTCACAAGGAGGGCGAAAGCGTTGCTGATTCGCTGTTGGTGGAATTGTTGAAAGACAACCAAAACAAAGTGGTTTTGATAGATTTTTGGAACACTTGGTGCGGTCCCTGTCGTGGCGCAATTAAGGATATGGAGCCGATGAAGGCAGAGTTTGAAGATAAAGATGTAGTATTTATGTATTTGGCGGATATGACTTCGCCCGAAAATGAATACAACGAACTGATACCTACTATCAAAGGTCTGCACCACCGCCTTCCCAATAGCGATGTGGACGCCCTAAAACGCAAATGGGGTTTCACTGGCATCCCCGCCTATGTTCTTATTGGCAAAGACGGTATGGTAAAGGATTTTGGCGGATCTGGAACAGATTATTTCAGGCAGAAGATTAATGCAGAATTGGAGAAATAATGCTTTTTCCATATCTTTGCGGACAAATTTTTTCTTATGGAAAACCAAAACTACATTCAATACCCCGATATGATGTCGGGACGAAAAATTCTCTATGTTCACGGATTTGCCTCGTCGGGCGCTAGCGGAACTGCCAAAAGTCTACGCATACTGCTGCCCAATGCCGAGGTGATTTCACCCGACCTGCCCGTTAGCCCGCTCAAAGCAATGGATCTGCTCCGCAATATCTGCGAAACCCAAAAGCCCGACCTTATTATTGGCACCTCTATGGGAGGACTTTACACCGAGCAACTCTATGGTTTTAACCGCATTTTGGTAAATCCCGCGTTTCAAATTGGCGAAACCCTCAAAACCCTCCACGGTATGGGCAAGCAAAAATGGCTCAACCCTCGCGAGGATGGCGAAACCGAATTTTGGATTACACAAACCGAGGTGGACGAGTTTAAACAGGTGATGGCTAATAGTTTCTCGCAAATCAATGTGGAGGAGCACCGAAACCTTGTTTACGGACTTTTTGGCGATAAAGACCCTCTTGTGCATACTCACGACATTTTTGCAGCGCATTATATGAATGCAATTTGGTTTGACGGCGAACACCGGCTCAACGATTCTATCTTGCTCAATTCGGTGATTCCCGTTATACATTGGATCGACGACAAACTCAACAACCGTCAGCGGCCTATCCTCTATATCGATCTCGACGAAACTCTCGTAGACTATCACAACGGTATCCACAAATGCACCGAGGCAGAGTTGAAACAATACGAAGGACGTATTTGGGATATTCCGGGATATTTTTCGAGGCTTGAACCTATGCCGAGCGCAGTTAAGGCGTTTCGCCAACTTTCGCTCAAATACGACACCTATATATTATCGTCGGCACCGTGGGGCAATCCATCGTCGTGGACCGACAAAATGCTTTGGGTGCAAAAATGGCTCGGCGTGCCAGCATTCCGCCGCCTGATACTATCGCACCACAAAAACCTCAACTACGGCGACTACCTCATCGACGACCGCATCCACAACGGTGCCAAAGACTTTATGGGCGCATTTCTCCAATTCGGTGAATCCCCCTACAAAACTTGGGACGATGTGTTGGAGTTTTTTAGTCATATAGGGGGGTGATAGGGCTGTATTTTTTATAAAAAATGACTATATTTGCCTTATAATTGCAATAAAGGATATGAACAAAGAAAACCAAAACATAGAGTTCAAGGAATCTTGGCGCGATGAGTATCTCAAATGGATTTGCGGTTTTGCCAACGCTCAGGGTGGCAAGATATATATAGGAGTTAACGACGACGGCACTATATGCGGCGCAAAAAACTGCAAAAAACTATTGGAGGACATTCCCAACAAAGTACGCGACACTATGGGTATTGTGGTGGATGTTAATGCATTGGAAGCAAACAGCATCGAATACCTTGAAATTGTGGTTTATTCAAGCACATATCCTGTTAGTTATCACGGAGAATACCACTACCGCAGCGGCAGCACCAAACAACAGTTGCAAGGTTCCGCCCTCACCGAGTTCCTTATTAAGAAAACCGGCTACCAATGGGACGCTGTACCCATTGATTGGATTGGTGTAGATGATTTAGACAAGGAGAGTTTCGATATTTTTAGGCGTGAAGCAGTGCGAACAGGCCGTATGTCGCTAATGGATGTTGAATGTTCTAACATACAACTTTTAGACAAACTCGGACTTCTTGACAACGGAAAACTCAAACGTGCCGCAGTACTACTCTTTTACCGTTATCCTCAGCGTTTTGTTACAGGCTGTTATGTCAAAATAGGCAAGTTTCCTGTGGGCAACAGCGCTGAACTTCTCTATCAAGATACTGTTGAAGGTTCGCTTATGCTTATGGCCGACAGAACCATAGATTTAATATACCTAAAATATCTCACCGCATCAATTTCTTACCAACACGACGTCCGCATAGAAACATACCCGTATGCACGTGAGGCAGTCCGCGAGGCTGTTTACAATGCCCTCATTCACACCAAATGGCAGGACGGAATACCAATTCAAATACGTGTTCAAGACGATATAATGTACATTAGCAATCAATGCGCATTTCCCTCTGATTGGACTGTGGCAGATCTTTTAAAACCCCACCGCTCTCGTCCATACAATCCCCAACTTGCCTCCACATTCTATCGTGCCGGATACATCGAATCTTGGGGTCGTGGCATTGAAAAAATCGAAACAGAATGTAAGACGGCTGGTGCTAAACCGCCTCAATACGAAGTAAAAGGCGACGGTTTTACTGTAAAATTCGATGCAATGACAACAAATGAGGTAATAAAAGAAGGAAATGGCAGAATAACATTGACAGAAAACGAAAAATTAGTTTTGGAAGCCATTAAGAATAATCAATCAAGAACAAAGAAAGAATTAGCAAATCTCACTACAATACCTTCAAGAACAATTGACCGCATTATTCAATCATTACAAAACAAAGGCTTAATAGTCCGTCAAGGTTCTAACAAAACAGGATATTGGCAAATTATAAAAGTGGCGTAATAAGTGGCGTAATAAATGGCGTAATAAATGGCGTAATAAAATCATTTTGCGGACTAAACTGCAATTGTGAGTTGAATCTGCGCATCATCAAACCAACGGTAATAGTTTTTACTATCAAAAATAATTTTCTAATTTTGCAGCACCTTAATGCGGGAATAGCTTAGTGGCAGTAGCAACGGAATATTCTTAAACTTTATTTTAAGAGTTTTCAGAAAGTTAGTTGCGTAAATCTCCAATGGTTAGAGCACACACAGTCGGTCATTAATTATTATGGTGTGAAGACACGAGTTCGAATCTTGTTTCCCGCTCTTTTTTCTCATCCCCATTCTTAATTATCCACTCCCAAAAATTACCTATTTTTGGTGATTGTGCGCTGTTTTATCTGCCTGTAATTTTGCGGCGTTTTAAATTAACAGACAGAAATGAACAAACTAAAACTTATATTGTTTGCGGCTATATTATTCTCCTTTAGCGCAAAAGCCCAAGACGACACTACTTATCAAAAAATCCGGGTAGGCAGTTATGGCGAAATTCTCGGCTCGTGGCAAAATTATGGATTAAACCGATGGACAGGTTCGCCAAAGGGCAATTCTGAGATAAATCACGCACAGATTTCGATTCCCCGTTTTGTATTGGCTATTGATTACAAATTTAATCCCAAATGGATTCTCGGGGCAGAAATTGAGTTTGAGGCAGGCGGCACAGGCACTGCAATGGAGATGGAAGCCGGTAGCGGAAGCGAAAACGGTGAATACGAAACCGAAATGGAAAAGGGCGGCGAGGTTGCTCTCGAACAGTTCCATATCACTCGCAAAATTGTGGACGCTTTTAATATAAAGGTGGGTCATGTTGTTCTGCCTGTGGGACTTACCAACGCTCACCACGAACCAATCAATTTTTACACTACATTCCGCCCCGAAGGCGCAACTACCATAATGCCTTGCACTTGGCACGAAACAGGTATTGAGTTTTTCGGCTCGTTTGGCGGTGGATTTGCAAAATTTGACTATCAGGCGCAGATTGTGGCAGGTCAAAACCCTCTCGGTTTCAGCCGTTACAATTGGATAAAGGGCGGTCGTCAGGGATTCTTTGAGGCAGATAACTTTACCCGTCCGGCTTACATTTTGAGGCTTGATTACAACGGTTTGCCCGGATTAAGACTCGGATACTCAATGTATTACTGCCACGATGCAGGCAAAAACTGCGATCGTCTGAATACTTTCAACAGCAACGACCCTATCAATATTTCAATATATTCTGTTGACGCTCAATACAAAAACAAATTTGTAACATTCCGAGGAAGTTTTCTCAGCGGTAATCTCACCGAGGTGCTGTTTATCGACAAAACCATACGCACATACTCCAACAAATCGGGTTACAGCCGCACTCCCAACGTTGCCAAAAACGCACTTAATTACAATTTTGAACTTGGCGTTAATTTAAAAAATACTTTCAATGGCGGTGACAAATTTCCTAACATTCAACCATTTGCCCATTACGAATATTATAATCCGCAAGAAAAAGGCGAGCAACTCCAACTTATGGACGACCGTTGCCAAGTGAACTATTGGGCGTGGGGTTTGAACTATTTCGCCCTTCCCAACCTCGTAATCAAGGCTGACTACACATACCGAAAAATAGGTACTGACGAGATGTTTAAAAACACCAAATCTTCTTTCAACAACGAAAACGAATTCTGCATTGCCATTGCATACGTGGGTTGGTTTTGGCAGAAGTAATTCATAATTCATAATTCGTAATTAATTAAAACACAAAATAAAAATGAAAAAAAGAGCATTATTCGCAGCCGGACTTTTAGCATTCGGCGCAGCAACATTCACCGCCTGCAAAGACGATGATGAAGAACCATTAGCCAATATCTCTGAAAACGAGGCTGTTAACACTGAGTACAACTCTTCGTACGCAAAACAATGGGGCAACTATATGCGCGTAGTGGCTACCCTCTTGAAGACCGACTCAGACAACCTCTACAACTATTGGAACACCGCTTACGACGGTGGCGACAGTTACGCAAAACGTTTTCTCGGTTACACCGGAGCAGGTTTTCAATCGTCGAAAGACTGTGTAGAACAGATTATTGACGGTTGCGTAGACATTGCCGGCGAGGTTGGCGGTAAAAAAATCAAAGATCCTGTTGACACTTGGAACAGCGGCAAACACGACGATGCAGTTCTCCAAGTAGAATCTTGGTTTTCGTGGCACTCTCGTGTCGATTTTTCTAACAACATTGCCTCTATCAAAAATGCATACTACGGTTCGCTCGACGGCGTGGTAAATGCAAATTCTATCTCAAAGGTTATCAACGGTAAAAACGCTGAACTTGATGCTAAGGTGATTGCAGCCATCAAAGGTGCTCAGGATGCTATTTTAGCAATTCCTCAACCTTTCCGCAACAATCTTGGAAGTGCCGAGGCTCAGGCTGCTATTGAGGCGTGCGGCGAACTCAGCGAAGTTTTAGACAAAGAATTGAAATCGTACATCGACAACAATCTTGCAGATTACAATTGGGATGCCGTTCTTAATCAATATGTTAACGGTGTTATCCTTCCCACATACAAAAGTCTTTCTGAAAAAAACACCGAACTTTACAACGCAGTAGTGGCTTTTGAGAAAAACCCCTCAAACGAAGCTTTCAGCAAATGTGCCGACGCTTGGCTTGCAGCCCGTACTCCTTGGGAATCAAGCGAGGCATTCCTCTTTGGTCCTGTTGCCGACAAGGGTCTCGACCCCAATATGGATACTTGGCCTCTCGACCTTAGCGGTATCGTAAAAATCTTTAACACAGCATCTTGGGCTGAACTCGAATGGAGTGGCGACTATGAGGAACAGGATGAAGATCATCCCGAAAACTCTTCAAAACAGGCCAACGATATTGCAGCCGCTCAGGGTCTTCGTGGTTTCCACACTTTGGAATACTTGATTTTTAAAGACGGAAAGGCAAGAACAATTCATTAATAGTTGACATTTTTTTAATGATTATTATAACGGTGGAGGCTTTGTGTCTCCTCCGTTTTTGTGCATTTATACAATGGATTTAATAACTAAAATAGCGATAACTTGCGTTGCGGCAGCCACTTTAACAGCCTGCGACAACGACGACGGCATCGAAATCGACGAATTTACCATTCCCGAGGGATACTCACTTTCGGCGGGAGTTTCCACAGTGTGCCTTTCATCGTCGTATGCGTTTGACACTCAGGCAAAATGGCTTAGCGGAAAATATATCAACCGTTTCAACAACGGCGACAATCTTTACGACAATCCGCTTGCTTCGTCGCAAAGTCAGGGCGGCTTGGGACCCGTGTATGCTGGATATTCGTGCGGAAGTTGCCATAGAAACGCCGGACGCACCGAACCCACACTTTGGAGCGCGGGAGGCAGCGGCAACTATGGTTTTTCGTCGATGCTGATTTACATCACAAGAAAAAACGGTGCATTTTTTCAAGATTACGGACGTGTGGTTCACGATCAAGCAATTATTGGAGTAGAGCCCGAAGGGAAGCTCAAAGTAACTTATGATTATCAGGATTTTGAATTTCCCGATGGTGAAAAATACCAACTCGCAAAACCCAACTACACCATCACCGAATGGTACGCCGACAGCATTGCACCCGAAGACCTCTTCTGCACCGTCCGCATACCGCTCCGACACGTGGGAATGGGTTTGATGATGGCTATCGACCGCACTGAAATTGAGCAACTTGCAGCCCGCAGCAATTATCCCGAATACGGCATTTCGGGCAAGGCAAATTACATCAAGGAGCGCGGAAAACTCCAACTCGGTCTCTCTGGCAACAAGGCTCAGCACGCCGACCTGACTGTGGAACTCGGTTTTTCGTCGGATATGGGCGCCACCAACAGCCGTTTCCCCGAGGAGATTTGCGAAGGTCAGGCTCAAATGGCTCAGGCAACGTCGGCTATGGGCATCACTTACCATCAGTTGGACGTTACGTCGCAGCAAATGGAAGATGTTGACCTCTATATGCAGTGTCTTGGAGTGCCTGCACGCCGCAATGTCAACGACCCGACGGTAAAGCGTGGTGAGGAGATGTTTTACGCCGCAGGATGCCACTTGTGCCACGTTACAACGCTCCACACACAACCGCAAGGCTCTGTGCTATTGAATGGTACGCGGATTCCGTGGCTCGGCGGACAAAC
>JAGCDD010000184.1 GCA_017651345.1 Bacteroidales bacterium
GAAAAATACGACGACGGACGCTTCCCCGACGGCGAAATCCCGATGCACAAGGCTGTAAGGTACGCCGATTATTCGCTCAAAAAATACTTTGAGGCGGTAAGCCAATACGACTGGTACAAAAACACCATCTTCGTATTCACCGCCGACCACACAGGCCCCGGTTCTCGTCCCGAATACGCCAACGAATACGGAAGATTTAGGATTCCTGTGTTTTTCTACACGCCGGGCGGACAATTGCCAATCAAATGCGACTCCACAAGGCTGATGCAGCAGATGGACATCACCCCTACCCTGCTCTCGATGATTGGATACGACAAGCCGTATTTTTCGTTTGGCAAAAATGTATTCGAGCAGGATTCCACGAAGTTTGTCAATTACGTATTCAACGACCTCAACGGACAGTCTATGTATTACCTTGATACACTGATGATTGAGTACAAAAACAACGAACTCACCGGCATATTTGAGTATCAGAAAGACTATCAATTGAAAAACAATTTGATAGACCGCCGCGCCGACTTCCCGCAATTGCCTTTTATGGAATCACAGATAAAAGCCATAATTCAAGAGTACGTGGAAGGCATGAAACAAAACTCGCTCACGGCACAAAGATACATTGCAAAGTAATTGCGAAAAAAACTTGCAAAAAAATTTGGACAGTTGCCAAACAATGTTTAACTTTGCAACGCTTTTCAAGAGCAACCTTGTTTCCCATAGTGGTACGCCCGGGTGGCGAAATTGGTAGACGCGCTAGTTTCAGGTTCTAGTGCTGAGAGGCATGCAGGTTCGATTCCTGTCCCGGGTACAGATAGAAAACGAAAATTGGAATTTGTCAAATGCGGCAGATTCCTTTTTTTGTTGGGTGACGCCTACGGCGTCTTTTTGAACGAAAATTTTCGTCAATTTTATCGTCAATTACCATCAATTTCCTATTTATTTGCGATAATTGACGATAATAATTCGTTATAATTTGCTAAAAAATGACGAAAATTTTTGTGTAATTGACGGTAATTTTCGTTTGAAAAAACAACCCACCGCAAGGTGGGTTCAAAACACAATAAATTGACGTTTAGAATGTTGACGGCGACAGAGAAAATATTTGTTGAAATGCATAAGGATGACGATGTGCGCGCCCTCGCCTTGCGGATGAAGGAAGGGACGGCGGATTTTCGTCCTAAGTTTGTGTTGCAACAGATTGCCGGCATACAGGCGATGCGCCGCAAAATGCCTCAATGGGCTGACAATCAAAATATTGTATATCCTGTACATCTGTCGTTGGAGCAATGTTCGTCGGAATTTACTGCCAATTATAAACGCAGCATCATAGAAAGGCTTTGTGCTGATGTTTCAAACAAAATTTTTGCAGATTTGACGGGCGGATTTGGCGTTGACTTTTCGGTGATGTCGGCGGGATTTGCAAAGGCTTTTTATGTGGAGCGAAATGCGGAACTCTGCGAAATCGCGCAGCACAATTTTCAAGCGTTTGGGATGATGAATTTCAACGTTGTCAATGGCGACGGCGTAGAATTTTTGAAGAATTTTGACGGACATTTTGGTGCAATTTTCATAGACCCGGCACGGCGCGACAGCACCGGCGGCAAGACCGTCCACATCCAAGACTGCGAACCAAACATACTTGATTTTCAAGACATTATATTACAAAAATCTGACATTGCAATCATAAAACTCTCACCGATGCTCGACATTTCGGAGTGTCAATTGAAACTAAAAAACATCGCCGAAATACACATCGTGGCATCCGACGGCGAATGCAAGGAGATTTTGGTGGTATTGACGGCAAAAAAAACAACAGACGAACCACAAATAATTGCCATCAACAACAATCAGACATTCAAATTCTTAAAAAGCGAGGAGCAAAACTGCGCCGCCACGATTGCCGACAACATCCAAGAAGGAATGTGCCTATACGAGCCTAACGCCGCAATTATGAAAGCCGCGCCCTTCCGACTGCTCACACAACGTTTTGGCGCAAAAAAAATCGCCCGAAACAGCAATCTGTATGTTTCGGACGAATGGATTGAAGACTTTCCCGGACGCGGATTCCGCATCGTGAAGGTTGGCGGCGTGAAGGATTTCAAGCACATCGAAAAAGCCAACATCGCCGTCCGCAATTTTCCATTGAAAGCCGACGAACTCCGCAAACAACTGAAAATCAAGGACGGCGGTGAGGTCTATCTATTTGCAACCACGCTCAACGACGGGCGCAAAGTGATTATCGAGACCAGGAAAATCCGGTAAACAATGCGTTATTGTTTTTCCTCAAAATAGGAGAAATCCTCGTAATCCTCTGAAGGAGAAGGCACTGTGCCATCGTCCATCAACACCAATGGCTTTTCACCCATTACAATCGTACCGTCGTAAGCCTCCACTGCGATTTCATTGTGTCCCACAGGACGGAGAATGATTCTACCCGTCAAGGTGTCGCCAAACTCTATCTCGTAATATCCGTATGCCTGAACCATCCTTTTGTTTGTAGCCGACCAAGTGAGGATGAACGAATCATCTGCAAACAGGTACAGCGACGTGCTGACATCGGAATCAATACGTCCTCCCGAATACCACGCAACGACATCGCCGGGCGCGTAGCCGTGGTAGTCGGATGGGAAAAAGGCAAAGGGATCTCCGTCGGTGCTTGTACGAAATTCTTCTACAATAGACACGTCAAGATACTCGACTGTAAGGTGATCTTCGTCGTCGCACGATGTGAACGTAACGCTCAACATCCACATAGCGACCATCAATGAAATGATTCTTTTCATAATAGGGAATTTAGATTTGAAAATAATGCTTCATGCTATAATTATAACACGTAAAACATCAAATACCCTATAATAATTTTTCAGTTTTTGCACAAAACGCATTAACTTTGCACAAAATTTTTTAGCGAATGAAAAACGAAAATAGGCGCAGCTCTTTTAGGGGCAGCATAGGATTTGTATTGGCGGCGGCTGGCAGTGCCGTCGGACTTGGTAATATATGGAGGTTTCCGTACCTTGCGGCAAAGGACGGAGGCGGATTGTTTTTGGTGATTTACTTGGCGTTGGTGCTTACATTTGGCTTCGCGCTGCTCACCACCGAAATCGCCATCGGACGCAAGACCAAACTCAGCCCCCTGATGGCTTACCGTCGTCTGCATCCGCGATGGAAGCCCCTCGGCAAACTCGCCTGCCTTGTGCCGATGATTATATTGCCGTATTATTTTGTAGTTGGCGGCTGGGTGATGAAATATATGATAACATTCCTCTTTGGCGGCGGCATCGACGCATCTGGCGACGGATATTTTTGCGGGTTTATCACCGGCGACATAGAGCCAATCATCTATACCGTTGTATTTCTGCTGATTACGTCGTGCATCGTATATCTCGGCGTCAACAAGGGCATCGAATTGTCGTCCAAAATATTGATGCCGTTGATGATATTGTTGGTGATTGGCATTTCGCTGTATTCATTGACGCTGCACTACACCGACGAAAACGGCGTTACACGTACCGGCATGGAAGGATTGAAGGTTTTGGTAGTGCCTGATATGGAGGGCGTTACCTTCCAAAAAATTCTCATAACTCTCATGGACGCAATGGGACAATTGTTTTACAGTCTGAGCGTTGCGATGGGCATCATGATTTCGTATGGCAGTTACGTAAGCAGCGACGACAATCTCGTCCGCGACATCAACAAAATCGAAGTTTTTGACACCGTGGTCGCATTTTTGGCAGGCGTGATGATAATACCGGCTGTGTTTGTCTTCATGGGACGTGAGGGCATGAGCGCGTCAGGACCGGGATTGATGTTCATATCAATACCCAAAGTATTTGCGTCGATGGGCGCGGCTGGCGCATGGATTGGCGCGATATTTTTCGTGATGGCATTTTTTGCAGCATTGACGAGCGCGGTCTCTATGTTGGAGGCGATAGTATCAAGTTTCATCGATAGATTCAAGATTTCGCGCCGCCGCTCCATAGTTTACGAAGGCATTTTGGCGTTGGCATTGGCTGTGCTGGTGTGCCTCGGCTACAACGTGCTATACTTCGACGTAAAACTGCCCAACGGCATCAACGCGCAGATTCTCGACATCATGGACTACGTAAGCAACAATGTCCTGATGCCCCTCGTCGCCATCGGCACGTGCATTTTGATAGGCTGGGTGTTGAAGCCCGAAGTCATCACCGACGAACTCACCCGCAACGGCGAAACATTCTCACGCCGAGGACTTTACACAGTGATGGTGAAGTTTGTCGCCCCGGCGATGCTGCTGGTGCTGCTATTGAAATCAGTGGGGCTGATATAAGATATTGGGCAAAAAATGATGATGTAGTTCATTGTGATATAGGTTTTATGACAATAATTTCAAAATTTGTTTGAAGTTATGTAAAAACTTTGTATTTTTGTGCAGAATTTGAAACAACTATGTATGATTATTTGACTAAACTACATAAGAAAGTGTTGTTTTCGCTTGATGATGTTGTAGATATTACAAACAACAAGCGAGGGGCGTCGTCTCTTTTGCGCAATTACCAAAGAAATGGTCTCATTTCAAAAATAAGACGCAATCTGTATTGTGTCAATAATCTTGCAACAAAATTGCCGGAAGCCACTAAGTTTCAAATTGCCAGTTACTTGTCGCCAACAGCGACTGTTGTGGGTCATGCAGCTATGGAATATTATGGATTTGCCCACCAGACCTTTTATGAACTCACTGTGGCAAGCGTAACACGTTTTACGTCGTTTGAGTTTGATGGTATACGGTATATTTGGATTGGTGTGAAAAATCCAAATGAAAATGTGTCGCCAATAGGAGATTCGTTGACACGTGTGACATCATTGGAACGAACTATTGTGGACTGCATCGACAAAATTGAACTTTGTGGCGGTGTCGAAGAACTATTCAACTGCATATCTGCCATAAAATATGTTGACAGTCAGCAACTTTTGCAGAATTTAAAATTCTATGACAAGATAGCGCTTTACAAGAAAGCTGGTTTCATATTGTCATTGCAAGACAACCAATTGCACCTACCAAAGGAATTTTTTGACTTTTGCTGCGAAAAAAGCTCCCACAGCACCACAATGCTTACGACATTGGAGCCTTGTCCAAAATATGTAAGCAAGTGGCGGTTGTATATACCTGATTATATCAATATTACAAATTATGACAACGTCCACCAAGTCACCGCACTCCCTTGATTCGTGGGTGTTCAGTTACACTAATTGTGGCGGCAACCGTGACAACATCAAGATTGAAATCAATTATTCGATGCGCTGTCACATTCTAAAACCATTGGTAAGGACTACCTCAGTGCCGTTTTTGCCGACTGTGAACATAAAGACGCTCGCACCGTTGGAATTATTTGGCAGCAAAATCAAAGCGCTTGTGGAACGCGCGGCATGCCGAGACCTTTATGACGTAAGCAATATGATTGACCTTTCGGTATTTTCTGACAACGACTTGCCATTGTTGCGCAAAATCATTGTATTTTATCTAATGGTTGGCGGCAACGGAATCAAGTCACATAATATTCCATTGCAGAAAATTTCAGACATCAATTT
Source organism: Bacteroidales bacterium (assembly GCA_017651345.1). Lineage (GTDB taxonomy): Bacteria > Bacteroidota > Bacteroidia > Bacteroidales > UBA3824 > UBA3824. The sequence continues at coordinate 5,566 of JAGCDD010000184.1, forward strand.
CC
>JAGCDD010000185.1 GCA_017651345.1 Bacteroidales bacterium
GCACCCATAATTATTGTCCACAGATTCTTCTTGCTGCCGTATGTGGAACCCTTTTTTTCCAAGAACGAGGCCAATGCGCCAATGTTACCATAGATTGCCACGTTGCCATAGAAATCGATTCCTATTCCAAAACCGACTTCTGTCTTTGCTCCTGTAATTGCGAATCCTGCGCAAACTGCCGCCGAAAAATCGATGTAGAAGCCGCCTTGCCTGTCCATAATCATCTTTTTGAGGCTTTTGGAATATCAATCCATTGAGCGGTAGGCGACCTTGTCTGTCGTTGCAAATCCATCTGCAAGCAATTCGTTATGACATTTTGCATTGTTGGTGGTGACAATGATGTTTTGGCTCGCCGTGTCAAACATCCATGTTTTTTCATTTGTGACATAAAGCAAATTGCTTTTGTTCAAGTTGTTCGGCCTTGGATTTGGTAGTGGTGCGGGATTTTCTTTTTTTCGGACAGAATCATACAATCTGTATCCTGCCAATCCGATGCCCGCACCTAATGCACCGGTAGCAATGTAGGATTTCGCGTTTTTTTTGGAAGCATCGACAATCTCGCGCAGCACTATCAAAAATGCCGCACCCGCAATCGCCGCCATGACGTAGTTCGCTGTTTCTTGTTTTTTGTTATCTGCCATTTCTTTCAAAATGTTTTATGCGTTAATAAATCTGTTAATTTTACGCTGCAAAGTTACGGACATTTCAAACGTATTATCCCGTCATTATCCCGAATTATCCCGTCATTATCCCGAATTATCCCGCCAATCAATTGATGTCAGGCAGAAGACTGTCCAATTCGCTCTTGAAATCTTTTGTTCTTTTATCTTCGTTGCCTTCGTTGCCACCCAATTTTAAGGAGATTGTGTTACCTTTACTTTTGCCTTTTGTCTTGATAAACAGAGTATAAAAAATATCTTCAAGATTGTCAGTGTTTGAATATTGCTTGATGCGTTTGTAAAAACAAACATGTGAAATTCTGTTGGATTCGTTGTACGAGATTTTTTCGTTAGGACATATTCCTTCGGCAAATAAGAGTGGTAAGTTTTCGGAATAATACCCTTTTTCGGCTGCAAATTTACAAAAAGAGATGATTTTCTCTATAAATGTTTTGTCTTTAAGAGAAACTGTCAGTAATGCTGACGTTTTGTCATTTTCTTGTTTTGCCAATTTATTGGGAAGTGGTTGGGACATTAATGTATGTATAAAATCCTTAAATTGAGGTTTTTCGATGATTTTGTCTAAAATCTCAGATATTTCTTTTGAGTGTGTACGCAACTTTTCTTTATCAATAATGGTGCAATAATAGTCAAGTTTGTTCAATAATTTAGCAAGGTCTGTTTCGGGATGATCTATGAGTTTGGAAATAATTTGTACGTCATTCAATGCCATTTCCATAGTGTTGACCTGCATTTGGTAAAGGAATATGTCGTTTATTCGCAGGAGAATACCGCATTTGTTGAAAAACGTTTTTATTTGCTTTTTTTCGTTTTCTGTCAATTTTTTTATTGTTGATTTTAGGTCGGAATAGTCTTTTGCATTCAACAGTAAGTCGTTTATGTCGTCAATTGTTAATGTGCTTACATGCTCCTCCATAATGCGAATGAGTTCTGTTTGTAGTTGCTCGGGTTGTTGTTTGAATTTAATAAAAAATTCCTCAGAACTCATTGTAGCATAACCGTTTGTATCGCAGTGTTTAAAATTATTGCGATTGATAATCTTTTTTGAAAGCAAATATCTGAGAATTTTTTTTGCTTTCAGACGGTCTGATTTGTAGTCGTTGTCATCCTCATGGCATATTATAAAAAGGGCACAAATCGTCATTGCAAACGATTCGTCTTCCATTTGCAGCAATTTGTCGGTGTCAAATTTATGATGTTTATCCATTAAATCTTATCTGTTTTGATTTTTTTTTAAAACAATTATCAATTCCTTTTGTTCAATTTAAATACCATTTTTTTTTCACTGACAAAATGGCAGAAATTATAAATTATTGGGGAAAAGATTCTTGACGGAAATTGACGTGCAAACTATAGAGCCAGCTACCAAACCTACTACCGACGAGAATATCAGATTGGCGTTTGCTGATTTTTCCGCACGTAAAAATCATTTTTTCTTTTTTAAAACTTTTTTTAGTTCTTCAATTGAGACATTTCTTGCGTGTAAAATTGAATGGCAGTTGGAACATACCATCATAAGATCGCTTGGTTTTATTTCGTGTTCACCTTCTGAGGCGGACAATTCAACTTTATGATGCGCCTCAATAAAATCTTCTCCAAGTTTGCCATAAGTTTCACCAAAATCAAATCCGCAGATTTCGCAAAACAGTTTGCCTCCGTGTGCTTTTTTGAATGAATCTTTGGCTAAATCAACAACCTTACGATTGCGTTCCCGGATACGATGAACCCTCATCTTGTAGCCACCTTCCTGAAATGGTTCAGAAGTCAATTCATCAAGTATATCTTGATTCAATAGCCAAAAAGTTCTTTTATGATTTGTGGGCGTAACGCCTAACCATTCACAATAAGTCAGATATGCGTCTTCAAGTTCTGAATAGAATTGATTTTTAGAACCCAATATCTTAGATATTGCCGGAGAGGTTATTGTGCCATCTTTTTCATTGTTATTTTCGTGTTTTGTCAAAGTGTTGTTTTTGTACCCGACAAATCGACTTGGTGCAAAATGATATTTGCCATCCACAATGTATGTTACGAAAACACGTCCCCTTGCAATATACTTAGACATTGCGCTGTATGATTCGTCAGAACCACCTGTGAGATACTCCTCAACCTTATTCAAATTCTGAATAAGTTGTTTTTTGCTTGTGATTGTTTGTATGTCCATAATTTTACATTATTTAATTGTGAAATCCATAATTTTGAGTATTGTCTTTTTTTGACATTCCCAAATATTTTTCCCGCAGATGCCACGCTTGTTCGGAGGATATTTCGTTATCTACTTCGGCACAATTGATGCTTGCGTTTAGGAAATCCATATCGCA
>JAGCDD010000186.1 GCA_017651345.1 Bacteroidales bacterium
ATTCGTTGCATCCTTTGTGTTGGGCAGGCTGGAAGCCTGCGTTCCATTTGCAGCATACTAATTGTTTGGCGGGCTGGAAGCCCGCACTCCACCACCAACCTCACGTTTCCAATGCTCTATTACTTCGCGTGGCACGGAGTCGTAGAGGCGGTACGTTATCATTTGATAACGTTGGTTTTCAATGTGCGGCAGATATTTGCGGCAGTGGTTATGGATTTCTTTGTCGGTCATAATGGATGAATCTTTTGGCAATGATAATGTATGCATGAGGAATAATCAAAAAATATATTTTGATTTTCAAAAACTTATTATTATTTTGTAAAAAAAAAGGAAAAAATTTGAAATTATTTCAAAAAGTGATTATATTTGTGATGGAAAAAAAATACAAATAAATGTATAAATGATGTAACTATGAAAAGAATAATATCACTTTTATTAGCAATCACCTTAACTTATTCCGCATTGGCACAGCATACATTTGTACTTGACGAGAGCAATGCGGTTAGCACCCTCAATGCCCTCACGGAAGGCGAGTATAGCGTTACAATAAAGGGAAACTTAAAAAAAATTTTTACCGGAAAACGGTTAGCAAAGAAAGGCGTTGAATTCTACAAGATGGACTTATCTCAATGCACAGGGGTAGACACACTTGATCTCACGTCAATAGATAATTGCTATATTTACGAATTGATACTGCCTGACTGTGTTAAATTTTTTTCGTCTGACACTCAACAATATTTTCGATTTGTCGAAATTGTTAGCGTTACAGAAAACTGCAAATATTACAAGATGCAAGATGATTTCCTTTTGTCAAAGGACGGCAAAGTGATGTATGGTTACAACTTTCATGACCGCAGGCTGTCAATTCCAGAAGGTGTCGAAATTATCCGACCAGAAGTCTATGAGAAGTATGGCGTCTCACTTTCATCGATATATTTGCCCAAATCAGTCAAAGATATTGGCTCCGAAAATTTTCATTTTTTGAGCATACAAGACTCTATCTTTATACAAGTACACAAAGACAACAAAAATTATTCGTCCAAAAACGGCTGCCTGCTCTCTGCCGACGACAAAAAACTGATATTTTGCGCCAACAACCACACTCTAATAATCCCCGAGGGGGTAACAACATTGTCGACCTATTCCATTTATGGCAAGCCATACGCAATTGTTTTGCCTAAGACCCTTACAACAATCGAAGATGGTGCAGCGTATGAAGTTCTGGACGCATTAATCACTATACCCAAAAGTGTAACGTCAATGGATGCACTTTGGTTTCGCAACAAAAATTGCAGGCCCGCCCCCGACAACAAAAACTATGTAATTGAAAATGGATTTGCCTTTAATGCAGACAAGACCGTATTGGTTGCAAGTTTAGAAATTAAGGATAATTTTACAATACCGGAAACCGTAACGACAATCGGCAAGGGAGCGTTTTGCAACAACGATAGTCTGAAATCAATCGTCATCCCGGACAATGTTGTGCGCATAGACAAATACGCATTTGGGCAGTGCGACAATCTGACGAAAGTCATTCTGCCCAAAAATTTGGAATACCTCGGCGACCAAGCGTTTTTCCATTGCAATGTATCACAAAAGCATCATTGGTACGTCGATGAGAATGATATCGTCGTCCTACCATCAAAATTGAAATGGATTGGACAAAAATGTTTTGACAATAGATGGGGTTATGGAGGGCTAATAATTAATTCTGACAGTCTTAACCCTATCGACAAATGGTACTTCACCCTCAACGAAAGCGACTGGAGCAACAGACAAAACGGTATTCCTCTCACAAGTTATCTCGACGAATACAGCAAAAACATGGATAGTTTTATAAGTGATTTTGTAATCAAAACAATAGAAATACAGACTGACAAATCCTACGACGAAAACGAACGGTTACGTATGTTTGTCGATAAAGACAAGGAGGTGCTGTATATAAACGAAACAATTTTTGACAAACATATACGCCCATATTCCAACAATATGCGGCGCAATTTTAAGTCGTCAATTGTAGATTTTTATGATTCCGAAGGGACGCAGAGACAACTAATATACTACTACTTAACTCCTTATTTTTATAGGGCAGATTAAAGATATGTTATCATTAACCACAAAAAAATCACAAAATTATGAAAAGGATATTGCTGTTTTTCACCATAATAATTGATAGTATTTTGTCTTTTGGACAAAGTGCATCGATTGAACAGATCTGGATTGTTCCAAATGTCAACGAGTACAATCAGTACGGCTTGCTAATCCATGTAAAGTTTAATGTAAACGGACTGTACAAGCAAGACGGCAAAATTGTAGCATATTTCTACGACGCTAACAAAAACAAAAGATACACCAATGATGCCTACTATAAAACAGGTGACAATCAGTTGTGTTGCAGCGGAAATTTCCGTCCAAAATATCAAAGCGCAGCATATAACGATTATGTGTTGTTTATTCCAATTGAAGTTTTAACCAACGGGCTTCCAAACGACCAAAGCAATTGGCTTAATTATTTTCGAATAAGCATATTTTCTAAACACTCGAACACGTATACACACCTTATGTCCTCGGAATTGATTCCCATAGAACTTTTAAGGTGTGGCAACGGAATTATCTGTATATGTGATTATTATGACTGGTATGAATATTCATATAATGTTGCAAAAGTTGATGTATTTGGCAAAAAGCCAGAGGACGTTCTTAGCGATTATGAAAACACACCTAAAAACGTAAAAGTAAACTTAAATTTTACAACTGGGTATTGCAAAATAACCGATGGCAACAATACATGGATACGAAGAATAGAATCATTTGGGTATGATACCGACAAAAATATAAAGTTTTATATGGTCTATTTATCCAAAGACAAAAGAGATTTTCTACAAATAAATGATAACGAAAAAGGTCTATATTATCACACATTTTATCTAAACAACAAAAGTTATATTTTACTTGTAAACACGACAGACAGAGACAATTATCTCATCTCAGGGAATATCATTCAAAAAGTAAAAGAAAAACTATAGCCATTACCGACTTCGACCCTATCCGCGCTGACCACCACACTGATTATTCATTAAAACAACCGCCGCGAAGAAAGCATTTTTCTCGCGGCGGTTTTTATATAATTATTTCTTAAAAAAACGTTACGGCTTCATCGGCTCGCCTAACGACGAAGCCTCGGCGTCTTTTTCGTCCAATTTGAAACGCATAAACTGTTGATTTTCGGTGGTGTATGGTTTCCAGTCGCCACCGTTTGCGCCGTTGGGGTCGCTGTATTTTGCAAAATTAGACCAGGCGGTGAGCATCTTTTCAGACAAATCCCAGTCGCCCTTCGTCCACGGACGCCAACAATGTTTCAACGATTTGAAAACGTACCACAAATCCGACGAATGGAACGCGCCTTTGAGGTAATCTTCGGGATGGCTGCCGTCGTCGGGCAACGGCCTTGCAAACTGGTACGCCCACGCCTTGCCGCCGTTTTCCTGACGATTGATGCAGAAATCTTTAATTTGGTCAGCCATATTGCCCGGGTCGTTGAGGGTAAAACCAATCATATAAGGCACGTCGGCGATTTCGTTGGCGAGGCAGGCGTCGTCAAATGCCTTGGGCAACACATA
>JAGCDD010000187.1 GCA_017651345.1 Bacteroidales bacterium
ATGTTCGGTTTAATGAAATCATAGATGTTCAGATAATCGAATGCCGTAAGCAGAACTTGATTGTTGTTGAACTTGATTGCAACTTGGTCGGCCACATACTGTTGCGCAGAATGAACCGTAAACACTTCCGCAGAAGGTACTGTCCGCGACATTTTGTTCTCAACCAGCACCACCATTCCTTGGCCGTTGTCCTTCTCAAGCACCTCGGTGTAGTTCGTAATACCCTTTGAGTAAATGAATTCCAAATTCAACAAAGCAAACTGCCGCAGTTTGGACTTTATGGTGTCGGCATTGACCTGTTGCTCTGGGAACCTACCGTGCACAATGTCCATCGCCGATGCGAAGCGGCGGTCAAATTCCTGCCCGAACCGTATTTTCTGTTCTGGATAAACCGATGAGATGACGCTGAAATATGGCTTTGCGTTCTTATAAATGTTGTCGCGTTCCTCTTTGATCTCGGCATTAGTTTTCAGCACCACAAAGTCGAATGGCGCGTACAAATCCTCATACTGCCATGCCTTGCCTTTCTGCAGCTCGTACTTGAACTGCCGCTGCTTGGGCAGCATGGCGGTAATGGCAATCACAGCTAAAACATATATTATCAACGCACTCACCTTGTAGTGCTTCGACATTCTGACCTCAACAGGTATCATCTGCGTAAAATTTTCATCAAAAATACACATTTTGAGCGGGTTTGGCACTCTGCAAACACATTTAAAATGACGAGCATATATTATTTGATGTATCGGCGTTGGCCAAAAATAAACGAAGCGCAGTAGGCGGTTGCTTTTTTTTGTGCACATTTGTGTGCTAAAAATCGATAGATGAACGGCGACTTGTTTAACATATTTAAGGAATTATCAAATCTGGCTTCGGGCAGCAACAACTTTAATGTCATCGATGAGCCCATCGACATTAAACTGCAAATGGATTATTTCAAGCGCTCGAAGAAAGTCAGACGTGACAACACGCCACAGCTCGAAGATGTTGAAGATCTGGGTGCTCCCGAGCTCGACGACGAACAGTTGCGCGACCGCATGATTCTGCTTGCATCTATCGACGACCCACGCGCCTACCGCATTCTTGAGGAATACACCAAAGACAAGTCGAATCGGCTTCACCAATGGGCTCTGATGGCGTTGCAAGAAAGCAAAATGCTAATTGAAGGCAACCTGCTCAACGAGCGTCAGGTATTTGTATCGACAGGATTGGGCGGCCGTGGAAAGCTACTGAGATATTTTGTGGCACTTGTAGGCAACAACATCAATGAATTTGCGCCATATCAGCAACACGTAATACAATCGGAATTCGAAACAGCTCTCAAAAACAACCATTCCGACATTGAAAACATTGAATTTCAAGGGAAATATGCTGCCATGACGGTTCTAATTCCATTAGATGTGCCATGCCATCAAACTTTGCTCGATGCTGTTGAAGAGTGCAACTTATATGGCAACTTTCTGAAAACCGACTTTCTGATCACCAATGTCAAAACATTGACATTCGAGGAAATAGACGATTTTGTTGCAGGCAAATTGGAAGAAATGAACTCTGACAACGAAATCGACTTCGATGATATCGATGATTTGGAAGACAACGAGTCCGGCGACAGCAATCCGCTAGAATAATTCACAAAAAAATAAGCGCAACTAGCTGCACCATCAAGGTGCTAGTTGCGCTTATTTTTATACAATCTGCAAATCTGGATTCTGGCAAACCTTGAGCTATTTGCCCAAGTCATCAAAATCAATGTCGGTATATTTGTCAGTTTCAGCGTTATCTGACTTGTTTGGTTTGTTTGCAGTTTCACCTCCGTTTTCTTTAATAAACTGAAGGGCCTCATCGAAACTGTCCATAAACTTCTCAAAATCTTCCTTATACAAGAAAATCTTGTGTTTCTCGAAATGTGCACTCCCGTTGTCTTCGAAAATCTTCTTGCTTTCGGTAATGGTGATGTAATGTTCGTTCTGGCGGGTTGTTTTCACATCGAAAAAATAGGTGCGTTTACCAGCTTTCACAACTTTCGAAAACACGGTGTCGGTGTCTTTCTTCTCAAAATCGTCCATCTCTTTTATGTTTTGTTTGAACAAATGTAGAAAATAGTTTATACAACGTACCCGCTTATCAATAAAAATGCACCATGTCGGTAAAAATAACCCCTATATAAACCAAAAAGTCCCTGGTTTCACAACCAGAGACTTTTTACTAACTAACTCAAACCTTATGAAAAAAACTATCTGTCTCTCTAATGACTCGTTAAACGTAGGTTTGGAGCACAAGTTGTTTTTTTATCCCATTTTTAAATCATAATTATTGATGAATGGAAAATTAACAAATTATGGCTAATGACATGAAAAAACATGTCTGTGCTCATATTGGTTTTGCAGAACGCTGAACTGGAGCGGACTGGGGAAAAACGTGAGCTGAAAAACATTAATATTGCATTTGAAAATCAGAACACGAATTTAAAAACCATTTATTGTCAAACTATCTAAACAAACAAGAATATGAAAAAATCAATTCTTCTGCTCGGTGTTGCGGTTTTGGCATTTGGAGCCTGCACCGAAAAAAACAAAAACTACGATTTGAATGGCGACGAGCAAATAGTTGACGCCAAAAACATCAGCGGAAACGTGCAGAAAGGGCCGTTTATTAACGGAACATCGGTCCGCGTGGCCGA
>JAGCDD010000188.1 GCA_017651345.1 Bacteroidales bacterium
ATGAAGAAGCAAAATAAAAGGTGGAACAAGTAACACTTTACGTGGCATCGGAAACGGGTACTTTTTGTGATTTTATGGGTCGTACTCAGGTCGGCATAAAATACAAAGAAAAAGGAGATGCAGAATGGTCTTGCGATTATATTACTTCAATTTCCGGTTTCGCATACGAACGGAACTATGAATATGAATTGCTTGTAGAAAAAACTGTTCTTGCCAATCCGCCTGCCGATGGTGGAAATGTTGAATACAAGTTGATAAGTATAATCTCAAAAAGCGAGGTGGTGATTTAAGTGCGCTATCACTTAAATCACCTTACAACTTAATGAATCAAAAAAAATAACAAAAAATAATCAAAATGAAAACACTAAAACAACTTATGTTTCTTGTCATTCTGTCGTTTGCATTAACCTCGTGCTTCGACCTTGACGATGACGAGGACAAAGACAAGATTGTACAGGTAACGGTTTATGTATCTTCCGAAGTTGGCACGTACCGTGCTTTTGAGGAATCTGATTCCATCCCGCCGCACGAGGGTATGCGATACCGCGAAAAAGGGGATTCAGAATGGGACTGCGCCTATTTCGGTCTGATTGAAGGCTTCGCTTACGAGCAAGGCTACGAATACGAATTGCTCGTGGAGAAAACCATCCTCGCCAATCCGCCGCAAGATTCAAGAAACTTCACGTACAAATTGATAAAGATTGTCTCGAAAGTAAAGGCTGAATAAATAACAGCGGCTGCCGTGCATTGTGCGGTGGCCGCTGTTATTTTTATTTCACTTTGTTTGTAGAAATGGATATTATTTTTTAGATTTGCGGCAAATAATTCGCAATTATGAAAGAAATTCCAATTGGCATACAGGCGTTTTCGTCGTTGATAGAGGGCAACTTCGTCTATCTCGACAAGACCGATATGATATACAGAATAGCCAACAAAAAGGCTTGTTATTTTCTATCGCGCCCAAGGCGTTTTGGCAAAAGTTTGACGCTCAGTACGTTGAAGGCGTATTTCGAAGGGCGTAAGGAGCTTTTTGTTGGTACGAAGATGGAGACACTCGAATCTAAATGGGAGAAGTATCCCATTTTGTATTTTGATTTCAACAGCGCGAAATACGACAGCCTTCAAAACTTTCAAAACTCGTTGAGTGACAGTTTGGAAGATTATGAAACACAATATGGTCTTCAATCAAAAAGCGAACTATCGACACGTTTTCTGAGACTTGTAACCGCCGTCCACAATCAAACCGGCAAAGACGTTGTAATCCTTGTGGACGAATATGACAAACCGTTGCTAAATAACATCCTTAACCCAGAACTCCAAGACTTGATCCGTGCTGAGTTGAAGGCGTTTTATGGTGTGTTGAAGACTTGCGATGGGCAAATAAAAATGGCATTCATCACGGGCGTTACCAAATTCAGCAAAGTGAGCCTTTTTAGTGATGTCAACAACCTGAAAGACATCTCGACAGATATGGATTTTGCAACCTTGTGCGGCGCGACGGAACAGGAAATCCACGACAATTTGGATTTTTATGTGCAACGGATGGCTGATTTCAACAATATGACAAAAGACGAGTGCTACAAGGAACTCAAAAAGTGGTACGAGGGATTCCATTTCCATCAGGATTCGGTTGACATTTACAATCCGTTTGGACTGATGAAGGCTTTGGATTTGAAGGAGTTTGGAGATTATTGGTTTGAATCAGGCACGCCTACTTTCCTCGTGGAATTGATGAAGAAGCATCAAATGTCTTTGCGCAATCTTGACAATACGCGGCGCACTGCCGACCAATTGGCGAAGATAGACAATTTCAACAATGATGTGGTTCCGTTGCTATTTCAAAGCGGCTATCTTACTATAAAAGGTTACGACAAATTTCTCAAACGCTACACTCTTGGTATGCCAAACAAGGAAATTGGCGAGGCGTTGCCTAAATTTATCCTCAATTTCAATTTGCCTAACAACAGGGACGGCGAGTTTGACATCACCAATTTCATCGAGGACGTTTATAATGGTGATTGCGACGGTTTTATGAAACGTCTTGCTGCCTTTCTCGCCGACAATAGTTATCAGGTAGTTGGCGAGGCGGAGTTGTATTTTCAGAATGTTTTTTATTTGATATTCAAGTTGTTGGGTTTTTACGGAGAAGTGGAACGCGCCACGTCGGACGGACGTATGGACGCCGTTGTAAAAACTCCGGAATACATCTACGTATTTGAGTTTAAACTCGACCATCCCGCCCAAGAAGCCCTCGACCAAATCAACAGCAAGGAATACGCCCTGCCATTCTCAGCCGACGGTCGCAAACTGTTCAAAATCGGCGTATCGTTCTCGTCGGAGACGAGGCGCGTGGCGGAATGGAAGGCGGAAAAGTAAAAAACAAACATTCGTTGTAGACGTGAAAAATCACCCGAAAGTGTCAACTTTTTTCTTGTTTTTCCGAAATTTTGATTATATTTTTGCAACGTCAAAGCACCGAAGATATTTTAGGTGACAGCAAACAACAAAAAAGTAAAAAAAATAATAATCAAAATGAAAAGAATCAATCTATTCAGGGAACTTGCATTGCTGTTTGTAAGTGCAGTTTTGTGCTTTGCATGTGAGACAGAAGAACTAATGGAAATTTCTTCCAACGAAGCGTTCAATGTGTCAAGCGACACATTAGTGGAATTGGCATCGGGTCATGTCGTATTCAAAAACGGCGACCAATACACTTGGCAGGGCGACATTTTGCTCACGGAAGACCAAGTGAACCTGTTGGATTCAACGGGTGCGCCATTTGAAGAACTTGGCGAGCTTGAACCAACTCATGGTGGGTTTCCCGCAGCCTTTGGTGGAGGCATCCGATATGAAGGAGATGGCCTGAGTAAATCGTGTGCGGTTAACTCTAACACTAAGATATGGGCTATGGTTCGATTTGTGTACGCACCTGATGGAAATGCTCCTGAAACGCACTTGTCGTCTGCCTCAAAAGCCAAAATTCAAGCCGCCCTTAAAATTTGGGAAGCAAACACAAATGTTCGTTTCTATAATGCAACGGGAGAGCCAACAAGAGACCCAATTTACAACTTTGATTATCCGTACATTTTCTTTTGTAATGGAACAGACCAAAATGATTCGTATGTGGGACGTATTGGAGGAATGCAGAAATTGCATCTCCTAAGTAGCGCATCGGTTGGTAATGTGTTGCATGAAATTGGACATGCCATTGGTTTGTATCATGAGCATAGTCGCAATGACAGAGACCGGTATATAACTGTTAATTACAGTAATATACAGTCTAAATACAAGTACGCCTACGACAAGGTTACGAAAAACTATTATACGATGGGTAGTTTTGATTTTTCGTCTGTAATGCTTTACAGTTCAAAAAGTGATTTCGCTATTGATAAAAGTAAACCGGTTATGACCAAGAAAGATGGCTCGATGTTTGTTGGTCAGCGTACCAAATTGAGTGATGGAGACAGACGCTTCCCGAATAAGTTTTACTTGCCCTATATTGCTCGTTCTGACACTTACTATGAATTGGATACTGTAATGTTCGATGAGAATAATGTTCGGTTGACCAAAGAGCAAATACTTAGAATTCAAGCGCAACTGAACAATGGTAATCCGACGCCACCGCCTAACGGTCGTATCAAAAACAATTTTTAATGCATCTAACACAAAC
>JAGCDD010000189.1 GCA_017651345.1 Bacteroidales bacterium
ATCCTGTGTATCATTATGATTATGGTGATGTCAATGGCGACGCTCTGCCGGAGATAGTTGTGGGTGTTGTCAAGAAAACTCGGTATTGGCACGATGAAGACAAGCGACTTTTTATCTTCAAACTCTATGACGGCAGGCTCATCCGTCCCCTGTGGCTCGGCTCGCGGCTTGGCTGTCCGATAGTGACTTTCCGCATCGAGAGGGATTCCACGCCCGCCCGCATTGTTTCCACAGAGCGATGCGGAGATTCTATTGTGAATGTTATGTACAGGATCAAGGGGTTTGGTCCCAAATTCGAGGCGTATGTCCCGAAGGGTTAATTTTTTTTGTAAATTTCAGATTATAATATTATTTTTGCCGAAAATAAACTAACGCTTCATTATTATGGCAACGACAGTACAATTACAAGAAGAATTATTCCGTGAGATAAAACCGTGGCTCGACAGCGAGGCAATCTTACGCAAGATTATTGCGTCGGTGAGGGAGTTGGTGTCGGTACCGAGTAGGGGTGTTTTTTATACTAAACTGTTGGAAAAACTGTCTGATTATCAAGAATATGAATACGATTGGGACGGCGACGGTGGATTGCCATTGAACGCTCAGGCTGTTAAAAATTTCAAAGCGGTTTTAAAACAATGCGACGACGACAGCCTGGCTAATTGGTCTATTTTCCCATCTGCAAACGGTACTCTTTTGTTTCAGTACAATAAGAAAAAAAGTGGCATCAACATTGGCAAAGGCGATTTTTCGTATTATGAAATTGCCGATGGAAATGTCAAAGGCGAAAATTCACTGCCTTTTTCGCCGGAAAAAGTTGTGGAATGTATGAAAAAGATTTCTAAATGATAGACGGCAAAGAAGACGTTGCGCGGGCGTTATTTTCGCCGCGAATGATTGTTGATGGAGTGTTGCAGCCGGAAACATTCAAATTGCGCTCCTCTATTTCGGAGGATTATCTTTCGGTAATGCGGATGATTTTTGCATCTTGGATGGACGACATTAAAAATATACCTCAACGCAAAAACCGCATTTTGTACGGATATGCAACACTTAACGTCAAGGAAATCAGAGATATAAACCTAAAAAACGTTACATACGACGTCAAAGATTGTTCTCTAAATTCAACACCTTCGCATGCTGGTATTTTTATAATAGTTAATGGGGAAAAACTTGTTGGAGGGCAGACGTTGAAAAGTGTACAAGATGGGGTTTCCCAGGATTTTTTGTTGCTTGCAATACAACGGGAACTTGTTGAAATAGCGCAAAAAACGGTTTGCAAGTTGTAAGTTTTTTTTGCAGATTTTGGGTAAAATATTATTTTTGCCACCAAAACAACTAACACATCATTATTATGAAAAGAATCCTAATCCCCTGCCTTGCGCTCTCTGTATTGGCAGGATGTGGCGGTGGAAACTCTGGCAACAATGCCAATACAGGCAATTCCACTGCCGCCGAAGCACCTGCCGCGCAGCAGGAAGCCGACCAAAATCTCCCGCCGCTCAAAATGTCCGACAAGGAGTTTTTCAGTGGCAAAAGCCCTCTTCCCAAGGCGGTGGATTTCACCGAACCTGTGGAATCGATGTCGTACCAAAGACTCCGTTTTATGAAGGCATACGTATATGCCACACACGGATTTTGGCTCAAGGACTTCGACCTCAACACATTCTTCAACTCTCGCTCCGAATGGTACTACGATCTGTGCTACGACCGTCTTGACAAGGACTTCACAGAGAAGTATTGGGGTGAATGGAACGATAACTACGATGCCGTGATGCGCCGCGAAAAACTCACTGCCGAGGAGCAGGATTTCGTCAACAAAATTGACGCTCGCCTTGCCGAACTCACTGCAAAGCGTTACAACGCCAATAAAATCGCCGACCCGACCCAATGTACCAACGCATACCAGTTTCCCGTGCTCGACAATCACAACACAAAACTCTGGAAGATGCTCACAACCAACAACATCGCCTTCCAAACAACCAACTACGAGCAGCTCTTCAATGTCTATGAAGACAACGAGTACCACTGTGTCCCCAATTTCGTAACCACCGACCTTTTCTTGCAGGCGTTCCACATGTACTTTGAGTACGCATTGAAACTCTCCGAAAACACTTACTTTACATCACGTCTTAGCCAGTTGTGCGAGGAGATGTTTTCACCGTCGCTGTATTCAGAGGCCTCCACCGAAAAGGAAAAGCAACTCGCCGACTTTTCGCGCACATTGTTTGGCATCACCTACAAACTCCTCAATCCCAAGAAGAACCCCATACTCCCCGAATCGTGTTTGGATGTTGCCAACAAGGAAATCAACCTGATAATGAAGGCTGAGGATGCTCCGTCGCCATTTTTGAACACCACTGTCAACTTCAATTACAGCCTATTCAAGCCTCGCGGACACTACACCCGCAACGAGACCGCCAAGTGTTATTTCCGTGCGATGATGTGGTTTCAGACTGCAAGCATGGAAAAGAGCAACCCCGACGACGTTGCCAAGGCGATAGCGATTGCGTATTTCTACAACAAAGTAAGTTGCCGCTCCGACTTCGAGAAGATGAACGATGTCATCACCTACTTTATGGGCGAACCCGACAATGTGTCAATCATTTGGCTG
>JAGCDD010000015.1 GCA_017651345.1 Bacteroidales bacterium
GATTTTTTATCTCAAAAACCTCGCCCGAAAGCGTTATCCGCGAAAGCCGTATGCAGCCCTCAATCACCTCCTGCGAAAAATTAGAATCGTCAACATTGCGGTTCAACGCCACATCCTCCAACATCCAACAATGCGAAAAAACCGCCTTTGAAAGGTGTTCAGGACCTTCAATCACCACTGTGTTGAGGTTGTCGCAATAGAGAAACGCGAACGCCCCGATTTTGGTCATCGTCTTCGGGAAAATCAGTTCTTCGAGATTGTGGCAACGGTTGAAAGCATAATCGCCCACCTCTTCCAATCCCTCGGGAAACTGAATATCGTGCAGTTGCCTACACCCCTTAAACGCTGACGCACAGATAGTTTTCAACGTTGAAGGCAGCACAACCTTGCGCAGTCCCGCATTGCCCTTCAATGCGCCCTCCGCAATTGTGTGCACGCCCTCAGGGATGGTGATTTCGGAATCGTAAGTTTGGTAAAGTTCTAATACGCCGTTAGATATGATGATTTGGTTCTGTTGCATTGTGTTGTGGTAAATATTCCTTTTCGAGCAATTCGTAAACATACGCCGGACTTTGCGAATAAAGCCCATTTTCGGTTTGCGAAAGTTTGGCGTAGGTGTTGGAATTGTAAATAAACTTTAACGCATCAGACAACGTAACATTGTAATCCTCAATCATATATTCCGTCATTCTGTCGGTGGTAAACGCCACAAGGAAATTTTGTATCTGTTTTTTGGTCATTTCAAACGCTTTAAAAGTGAAATAGCACGTTCAGTTCCGAAATAATATTGGTTGTTTAACTGTTTGTATTTCAGTTCGTCAGCCAATTGTTCAAGAGTGAATGAACCTTCTGCATAACGGTCGAGCAAATAGGCTACACCTTCGTCGGCAATCGGTCCGATTACAATGTCGTAATTATGTTTGAAAACAGGTTTTCGACGGCTGCGGTTTTTGAAGACAAATTCTGCCCATTCGGCAGATGGTCTGTCGAACCTAAGCACATTTATTGAATTTTCAATCAAACATTTATCATCAAATTCATATACTTGAACAATAGGCATACCACCGTTTTGCAATACCCGCCGCCTTGCCATTTCTTCCGCCTGACGTGTGATGTCGGTTAAATAAAAACCTCGTCCGAAGTCTTTGAAACGGTTTGACTGACTCAAATCAATTTCCAAAAAATCGGTATTTGTGCCGTGATAAAGTTTCATAAGCATCCTCCGTTGTTTTTGCAAATTTTATGGAGTTCGTCAACAGTATCGTCCACCGACTGCAAGTGTAGCGACGGATAAAACTCCAATAAAAAATCGAATCCCTTATATCGGTCGAGATACAAGAAACTGTTTTTCACCGGCATTTTAATACGCCTTGCAAACGCCCTGATGCAGGCATTAATAAACGGTATTTTATATTTATCAGCCATAATTGCAGTATTTATTTTCAACATTGCAAATATAATGGATTTTTCTGAGTTGGGCAAAAAATAAGAACAAAAACAAGTTATAAAGTCTATTCCCCCTCCCCAAATATCCACTTCAACACTTCCCTTACTTGCCCTACGCTGCCGCATTTGTACAAATCTTGTTTATACCTTTTTGTTCCAGGGAGTTTTTTCATAAAATACGATGAGAGTTTTTTGATGTAGGTGAGGGCAAAAAGTTCGTCGAAACAATCTGAGGCAATGTTTAATTGCTCCATTATCAGAGTGTATTTGGTGTCGGTGGTTTTAGTGTTGGTGAGTTCGGCAAAGAGCAACGGATTTTCAAAGCCAAAACGCGCAAGCATAACGCCGTCGGCTCCGGTTTTTGCCATCGTCATCTCTGCCTTTTCTTTTGAATCTATGCCACCGTTGGCAAAAACGGGAATTTTAACAGAATTTTTGGCAATTCGGATGTAATCGTAAAGAGGTTCGCCCTCGTACATCATACTGCGGGTGCGTCCGTGAACGGTAATCATATCCGCGCCGGAGGATTCGCACATTCGCGCAAACTCTTCAATTACAATCTTTTCGGGGTTCATTCCAATGCGGCATTTCACCGAAACCACTTTGCCGCTGCGTTTGCAAGCCTCGATGATTTTGGAAGCCTTAGGCAAATCTTCCATCAGCGCAACACCTTCGCCAGCCTTAACCACCTGAGGCACAGGACATCCCATATTTATATCGATAATTTGAAACGGTGCCAAGAGTTCGCTTTTTGCCGCACGTTCAAAGACGGTTGGAATTGAGCCCAAGAGTTGAACGCACTTCAATTTTTCGCGATTATCGGTGTAGAGGAGTTGAGTGGTAGCGCGGTTGTTGTATTTCAAGGCGTCTGCGCTCACCATTTCGGTATAGGCACTTCCCGCCCCGAGCCGCTCAACCATCAGTCGAAACGGAAAACAAGTGTATCCTGCAAGCGGCGCCATCAACACGTTGGATTTCAAGCGTATGCCGCCGATTGTTATCTCTGAGCCTAAGGGGTTTGTCATTGATATAAATGGTTAATAATTTTCGGGGTAAAGGTAGTAAAAAAATTAGGATAATCATATTTAAATTAACCCAGTCATATAAACCGGTAACATTATAGTTTCTTGGTCGCGACGTAAGTCCTTGGTATATATAAGATAACGGTTGCCTATGCGAGATGAAAACTTTCGGCAAAATTCATCGAGCGATTTGTGTGTGTTGTAACCCGACGATTTTACCTCCACAGGCACGAGTTTGTTGCCGTGCGAAAGCAAAAAGTCAACCTCATAATTATGGTTGTTGCCGTCGCTGAATGTATGGTAAAACAATTCGTATCCCGCCGCTCTAAACATCTGTGCTGCAATATTTTCGTAAATATATCCAAGGTTGGTATCCAGTTTGTCTGCCCAAAGTTTTTGATAGATGACGTTTTCGGTAAAATCCTTATCCCAATACGCCAAAGTAACAAACAGCCCCGTGTCGGCAAGGTACATTTTGTAACGTGTGCGGTCGGCGGAAAGAGCCAAACCCACATTCGGGTCGGCGGAATTGTAGGCGATGTTAACAATCATACTTTCGCGAAGTGTCTCTAAAAAATCCTGCATCTGATACTGTTTTACGTTTTCGATGACAGTGGTTGACTGAAAACGCGAGGTGTTGCGACTCAGTTGCGACGGTATAGCCCAAAACAATGCGCGAAGTTTTTCCGACGAATCCAACTTGTACAAATCCTCGGAATAGAGTTTCAAAATCTTGCGCTTAACAATGTCAACGCTTTGGAGATTGTTGGTATTGAGATAAGCCTCCACTGCCTGAGGCATTCCACCTACCAACATATAAAGGCGAAAATCGCGCATCAGGTTGCGGTTGATGCCATCGCCCAATGGTTCAGGATGCTGAATAAAATTTCTAAGCAACGGTATGGTTGCGGTGTCGCCCAACGCCTCGCGAAACTCCTCATAATCCATTGGAAACATTTGAATACGATCTTCTTCGCTCGGAATCACAATGTTTTGGACGTTTTTTCTGATGCTGATAAGAGAGCCGGTTTCAATATAGTCGTAGCGACAGTCCTTAACCAAATATTTAATTGCCTGACGCGCTAATGGTTGCAACTGAACCTCATCGAAAATTATCACAGACTTTCGTTCTTTCAAGGTAACATTGTATATAAGTTGCAGCCTCATAAACAGATAGTTGAGGTTAGCGAGGCTTGTTTCAATCAGTTCCTTGACTTCGGGCAAAAGGTTTGCAAAGTCAATAAGAATGTACTATTCGTATTCTTGTTCGGCAAAATGTTTTACCAAAGTGGATTTGCCAACGCGCCTTGCACCTTCTACGAGCAATGCACTTTTGCCGGCTGATTCGGCTTTCCAATTCAGCATTTTTTGGTATGCTTTGCGCTTAAAAATTCTCTCTGCCATTATATGAAGTTTTTAATCGCAACAAAGTTACTGATTATTTTTTAATTACCAAAACTATTTCCGCTCTCCGCAAAATTTGTTTAGTCATTTTTGCCGCTCTCCGCAAAATTCAAACTGTTAAATTTGCCGCTCTCCGCAATTTTTGATTGCAACCGTATTCCGTCTCTGTGCCTAATAATTTTGTCATTGCTATAAATGGTTAATAATTTTCGGGGTAAAGGTAGTAAAAAAATGGAGATTTGCGTAACGTTTTTATTCTTCACTATTTTGAGAACTTAAAACAATACGAAATCCTAATAAATTCAATTGATTTCTCGGCATCACATAAGTTTGAACACTGCTACGTCTATAATCCCCAAAATCATAATAATTATAATATTCTTCAAAATCTTTATAGTCTATACACAATTCATCAACGTTCCCACTCATATCATAAATTCCAAGTTCATTCGGGGCTTTTCCTTTTACTGGATATGTTAAATACTTTATTTTAAAAGGCTGACCTACTTCTTCATATATGTTACTGCCGCTGTATTTATAACCGTGACTATTGTTGCCACCACATGCTGCAAATTCCCATTCATCAGAAGTTGGAAGCCGGAAATTAAGTCCCGTAATACTATTTAATTTTTGCAGGAATTCATTAATAGAATCAGAATTTTTCCAACCCACTGGATAATTGTCACCCTTGGGTTGAATCTTACGAATATCATACTTGGGTTCATTTCTACTAAATAATATAGAATGAAATAACTCTATCGGTTGTGGTTTAAGTACCACATTCATATTTCCTCCGGCAGAAGTTTCTTTTGTAACATATCCAAAATATGTAAATTCGAGTTTATGATCAACATTTTGCATATCTAGTTTAAAATATCCATCTAAGTCTGTGATTGTACCATGTTCAGTGTCTTTTTCTCGTATGATAACGCCAGGTAGAAGTTCCCCAGTTTCATCGACAACAGTTCCGAATACTTTATTGTTAATTGGTTGTGTCCATTTGTCGTCCCAATCTTGATAATCAATAGATGGTGGTTCTATCGTTGAACTATCAAGTTGGTTTTCTATTCTCAACAATGCAGTTAAACTATCAAGTTGTTTTTCTATTGTAGAAGATACATTAGATACTTTTTTTGGTTCAGAAATTTTACAATGTTTTACTTTCACCTTTTTTTCTACAATAGAATCGTACCCAAACACCGCATCCCAAAGACCACAAGTTACTTCTGTTTCTCCAATATAAAAATTATCAACAGTTAGAGTTTTGCTATTTCCTCGCTGAAGTGATGCATATACATCGTCTTCATTTTGGTTACCAACAGTAATAGAACCACCTTCTACATAGATCATATTAAATGATACTCCATTAATTGTAATAGACATACCATTGTATTTTTGTGCAAAAGACGCTGTATCAATTCCAAAAGTAAGAATCAGAATTGAAATGATGGATAATATTTTGAAAAGTACTTTCATAGTAAGTTATAATAAATAATAATTTTGTCATTACTATAAATGGTTAATATTTTTCGGGGTAAAGATAGTTAAAATATGCGGATTAAGATAAAAGTTTTATTCAACATTTACTCTCCTTACAGGGCGAATTGTTAATCCCCAAGAACGATATGTTGTACAATGATAATCGATTTTTTCGGAGTCAAAATAAATTGAAAAGGCGTCATCAGGTTCTTTTGTATTTAGTGATGATGACCAATAGCATCCTTCGGCAGGAACATACAAATATCCAAAACCCCTTCTGTAACCCGCGTTAGGTAGGAAAATAGATTGTCCGTTTACTCCTGTTACCTCGTAACCATCCCACTCACCCCTCCAAACGTGCTTCCAAGTGCATTGTTCGGCAAGTTCGCGCCATTGTTCTATGGTAGGCGTACACCAATCATTGCCCCAAAGTATTGAGGCGGCATCATCAATACGTTCAAGTGTGGAAAGACTATCGGTATAGCCATCATTACCGTATTCTAACAAAGAGCAATATTTCGTAATTTTATGACTATCAGCATCTTTAAAATATTTATAAATATGATTAAAACTCATAATACCGTCATAGACTTTCGACTTTTTTTGGTGCTTTTTCTTAGGTTTGAAAGGGTCTTGATAATAGACAGAAGATGGAATTGGCACAGTGTCTCCCCAAGAGAAATATTTTACCAAATAAATGTCATTATCCGAACCAATATTACAAGTAGCCCACAACGTACCAGAAGGCAACCCAAGGTCAACGTATTCGTGTTGAGGTTGGGCATTTACTAATCTAATTGTCAATAATAGAAGCAAAACAAGGAATAATCGATGCATAGAGTAGTTATAATTATTTATTTGACACGAAAAATTGTTACTCCATACCCATCAACCTCTCTTCCAACGCCTTGCACAATTTCATTTCAAATCCTGCATTGCGGGCTTCTTCGATGGGGCGAGTGTAGAGGTAATAGATTTCCATCGGGCGGTGGTGGTTGTAGTCGAGTTTCATACTGGGGTAATAGGGCACCATAGCCTTGGTCATTTCAATCATCTTGTCGGCAAATGTGTAGTCGATATTGCTTACTCCGCAAGCATTGGCGGCATCTATCACTTCGCGCATTTGATTGTAAATCAGTTGTGGACAGTGAGTGAGGAGTTCCTGAGTGTTAGCGTCTTCTGCCACCGACATACCGTTGAAAGGCATATTCCAAACGGCTTTTTTCCATCGCGCCTCGTAATACTCAACCTCATGAGCGTCAACGCCTGCATTTTTAAAATCGTTGATAAGTTGCTCCACTTTGCCCGAATCTTTGCAGTTAAAATTGCCGATGTTGATGCTGCCGTAGCACTGATGGTTGATAACGCCCGGTTCGGTTTTAGACGAACAGATAAAGGCAAGTCCCGCAGCCACAGATATTTCGGGAAACTTTTCTGCCATATCGGGTTCGAGACCAATGCCGTTTTGAATCAAAAGCACAAGTGTGTCGGGTTTGAGCAGTGGCGGAATAATATCGTAGAGCAATTGTTGGTTAACCGATTTGAGCGCCACAATCACCACATCAGATTTTGGCATTTGGGCTGTGCTGCTATACACATTTATATTTTTTAGGTGAAAATCGCCGTCGCAAGATTTTACATAAAGTCCGTTTTTGCAGACATAATCATAATCGGAATGCATAAGGAAATGCACGTCGCACCCAGCCTTGGCAAGTTTGCAGCCGTAATAGCCGCCCACTGCACCCGTGCCTATAATAGAGTATTTCATTGTCAAGTATTATTTATTTAATGGCGCAAAGGTAAATAAATTAGGCTAAGTAATAAAAAATTCATTTGCATAATTCGTCAATAGTGCTTATCTTTGTAATCAAATACTATAATTATGAATTGGCTAATATTCAACCCAAAAAACGAGATACTTTTAACCTCAAACGGCGATATTCCGAGTGGCGATAATGCCCCTGTGGATGCCGCACAAAACCATATTTTTGATCTTGCTAACGATTGCAAGGCGTTTTATTTCAACAACCCCGCTCCACAAGGTTACACCTTTGAATGGCTCCGAAAGGCTTACCACAAACTGCCTAACGATTTGCGCGAAACCGCTTTTAAGGCTTCGGAATTGGTTTATTTTGACTCGTACTTAAATTTTTGTCCCAAATGCGGCGGCAAAATGGAATACTCCTCTCCTATCAGCAAAAAATGCGTATCGTGCGGCAACGAAATTTGGCCGAGAATTAATCCTGCTATTATTGTGCTGATTTATAGAGGCAAAGACGAGATTCTCCTCTCCCGCGCGCTCAATTTCCACGGCACTTTTTACGGACTAACCGCCGGATTTTTAGAGACAGGCGAAAGTCTCGAACAATGCGTTGAGCGCGAGGTGATGGAAGAAACATCGCTAAAAATCAAGAATATACGATATTTTGCATCGCAACCGTGGCCCTATCCAAGCCAAGAGATGTTCGGATTTTTTGCCGAATACGAAAGCGGCGAAATTCATATTCAAGAAGAGGAACTGAGCGACTGCCGATGGTTTACCCGCGATGCCCTTCCCGAAATTCCGCCTCACCCCTCAATGGCAAGGAAACTTATCGACTATTGGCTCGATCATCGGGAGGAGTTTTGAGGTATAAATAACACCATTTACAAAAAAAAACACCTCCGCTATTGCATTTTCGACAAATAAATCTAACTTTGCACCATAGAATTATAAACTAATAAACTACAACAACATGAAAGTATTAAAAGTATTAGCAGCCGCAGCTATCGCCCTTTTTGTTGGCAATGCGGCAAACGCACAAATCAGATTCGACGCACAAGTAGGTTGGTCGGCTCCTCAAGGTGAACATTTCAAAGACGCTGCCAAAGCCGGTTTGGGATATTCGCTCGACGTAATGTACGCCCCAAGTTTTCTCAACGGACAACTCTCGTTTGGTATCGCAAAAGATGGCAACATTCTTTTCGGAGCAAAAAAAGGAGATGAAAATTTTGAACTTGACTACAGCGCATCAAAACTCGGTTTGATAGGCGGTAAAGTTCGTTTCGACCTCAAAGCACCTATTGTTAAACCTTACGCAGGAGTTACTTTCGGTGCAGGACGTTTGAAACTCGGTGAAGTTAAAACAGCATCTGCCCAATTAGGCGGTATGACGATTGGTCTTGATGGATCATTCCAATACGACCCTGTAACCGCATTTGTAGTTAAGCCCGAACTTGGCGTTGCATTCGGATGGTTTACTCTCGGCGTAGGTTGGATGTTGCCTGCTGATTATGAGGTTACTCAGTGGGATGGCTCAAAAGAAAAAATCAACGCAGGAACCACTCAATTCAACATTGGCGTAGCATTCAAATTTGGTGATTAAAACACCTTATATTATATCAAAAAAATTAGGGGCGTTACGTATGTGCGCCCCCTTTTTTTTACAAAAAAAGTTTCTAACTTTGCGCCGTTAAAAAAACGCATACTATGAAATACGGTTTTGATAACGACAAGTATCTGAAAATACAGTCGGCACATATTAAGGAACGGATTAAGAAATTCGGCGACAAACTTTACTTGGAGTTTGGCGGAAAACTTTTCGACGATTATCACGCATCGCGCGTACTGCCCGGTTTTGAACCCGACAGCAAGTTAAAAATGCTTATGAAGGTGGCTAACGATGTGGAAATCATTATTGTAATCAGCGCGGTAGACATCGAAAAAAACAAAGTGCGCGGCGACATCGGCATCACTTACGACAACGATGTGCTCCGTCTGCGCGACGAGTTTCAAAAACGCGGACTGTTTGTAGGCTCTGTGGTAATCACCCATTTCAAAGGTCAAGACAGCGCAAAGGCATTCCGCAACCGTCTTAAACGCTTGAATATCAAAACCTATTATCATTACACCATTGAAGGCTATCCAACAAATGTGGCGTTAATCGACTCTGACGAAGGTTTCGGCAAAAACGATTATGTAGAAACCACCCGTCCGCTTGTGGTGGTAACAGCACCCGGACCCGGCAGCGGCAAAATGGCAGTGTGCCTCAGCCAGTTGTATCAAGAAAACAAGAAAGGAATCAAAGCCGGATACGCCAAATTTGAAACCTTCCCCATTTGGAATCTTCCACTCAAACACCCCGTAAATATGGCTTACGAGGCTGCCACAGCCGACCTCAACGATGTGAATATGATAGACCCGTTTCACCTCGAAGCCTACGGCGAAACCACAGTCAACTACAACCGTGATATTGAAATTTTCCCCGTGCTAAACGCCATATTCGAAGGTATTTACGGCGAAAATCCCTACAAATCGCCTACCGATATGGGCGTAAATATGGCTGGCAACTGCATTATCAACGATGAAGTGTGCTGCGAGGCATCAAAACAAGAAATCATAAGACGCTATTACTCAACACTCAACGACTTTGCCGAGGGCAAAAGCGACGAAAGCGAGGTAAACAAGCAGAAACTTCTGATGCAACAAGCCAAGATTACCACAGCCGACCGCAAGGTAACTATCGCAGCCAAAGAGCGTTACGAAAAATCAAAAGTTCCATCAGCAGCCATCGAATTAGAAGACGGAACTATCATCACATCAGAGACATCGGCATTGCTCGGCACAAGTGCGGCATTGATTCTCAACGCCACCAAACACCTTGCAGGCATCAACCACAAGATAAAACTTATTCCCGCCGAAATGATAGAACCCATTCAGAATATGAAAGTTAACTATCTTCACGGCAACAATCCACGCCTCCACACCGACGAGGTGCTTGTGGCGCTCGCAACACTCAGTCTCAAAGACGAAAACTGCCGCCGTGCCCTCGAACAACTGCCCAAACTCAAAGGTTGTCAAGTACATACAACCGTAATGCTGAGCGAGGTAGACCGCAAAATATTCAAAAAACTTGGTGTAGACCTCACCTGCGACCCCGTTAAGAAATAAAACCATAAATAAAATAAAGAGAGAGGCCGTCCCGCAGAAATATTCTTGCTGGGCGGTTTTTTTTAACGTAAAATTAATGCAATAGGGCATTACTTTTGTACTACAAAAGCGTACAACAATTTTAAGAAACAATTACACGAATGAATATAAAAAACAAATCTCTTAAAACGCAGACAATACTCTGCATTTTATTGATAATCTTGCCGTTGCTCTTGGTGCTCGGTATCACGTTTATCCGCACGGTAATTATCAACCATCAGGCCGAAGACCTCAGGCTGATTCACCTTAAAGAATTAAAACTCAGCGAAGAAGTTGACGAACTGTCTAACGACGCAACTGTGGGACTCGAATTTTACATTATGATTGGTCGAGAAACCAACCGCAACGAGGACATAAGCAACTTTGAAACCGCCATCAAAAAATGCGACTCACTCAAAATCCTTTACAGCGGAAACGAACACAGAACTGAAATCAACTCCACAATCGACAAAATGAAAGACGACCTTGGCAAAATGATAACTATCTACAACCAAGGTTACGAAGCCAACGAAAAAAGACTTGTACAAGCAAAACAATTAGACGCTTTGTTTGGGCAGTTGGCTATGAATATGGAGCGCATTCCTTCGATGCAAACCGACGCAAAAGTGGGCGTTACAGTGGCTCAAATACTCCGCACGATGGGTATGTCGATAAAAGAATCGCCAAACCGAATGATGGAGAATGTTGCAATTGTTGAGCAGGCTAATGAGATGTTGCAGTCAATCAGATCGTCGATACCTCCATCGCAATACTCTGAGATTACGTCACTTATGAACCAATTTAGCAGTCTTGCCAAAACATACGTGAGCAACAACAACAACGCTTACACCCTCTTTCACCAAATCAACGACCTTTCGTACGAAATTTACGACAACAGCGTAATACTCCAAGAGGCAGCCCGCACCTCGGTTTGGGAAACCACCGATTCTATCAGCGGACGGCTCTCGTCAACAAGGCTTATGGTTATCCTCGGCATCATCATAGCCGCCGTGCTTATTATCGCTATTACTATGATGGTAATCAACAAATTGATAAACCCCATCACCAAAAGCATCGACACCGTTACCAAACTTTCTGACGGAAATCTCAACATCAAGATGGAGCAATCGTCGTCTGACAACGAAATCGGACGTTTCAACAATGCTGTTGTAAAACTCACCGAAAGTCTGCGCAACATCGTTACCTCGATACTTGCCACCGCCGACGAAATGACCCAGTACAGCAAGGAGATGAACCGTGCAAGCATCGAAATGACCGAAAACGCTAACAATCAGGCATCATCGTCAGAAGAGATTTCGTCGTCGGTAGAAGAGATTGCCGCAAGCATACAGCAGAGTAGCGACAACGCACGTCAAACCGAGCAGATTGCCAACAGCAACAGCAAGACCATCCAAAAATGCTCGGAGGCAGCACAGCAGACCGTAAAACTTATGAACGAAATTGCCACCAAGATTTCGTTTATCGACGAAATAGCATTCCAAACCAACATCCTCGCCCTCAACGCCGCAGTTGAGGCCGCCCGCGCAGGCGAACACGGAAAAGGTTTTGCAGTGGTAGCCGGAGAGGTAAGAAAACTTGCCGAAAACTGTGCCCGCGCCGCCAAAGAAATCGACGCAGTAAGTTCCAAAGGAAAAGCGTTTGCCAATCAAACCGGCGAGGCATTCTCGTTGGTATTGCCCGAAATTCAAAAAACAGCCATACTCGTGCAAGAGATCGCATCATCGTGTAGCGAGCAAGCCGCCAACAGCAACCACATCAACCTTGGCGTTCAAAACTTCAACACCAGCACCCAGCACGTGGCATCGCTCTCCGAAGAGGTGGCCACCAACTGCGAAAGTCTCGCCAAAATGTCGGAAGATTTGCTCAATATGATACGGTTCTTTAAGGTAGACCAATAACTAAAAAAATTTTTTCAAATAAAAATCTGCCATATTCTGGCAGATTTTTTTATTTTTGCCAAAAAAAAACAAAATGGAATTTTCACCAAAAATAGCAGTAATAGGATTAGGATACGTGGGTCTGCCATTGGCAAGACTCTTTTCTACTAAATATCCCACAATAGGTTTCGACCTCAACACAGCCCGAGTAGACGCACTCAATGCCGGACATGACGCCACATTAGAAGTTTCCGACGAACTTTTGCAATCAGCTATTGCACAAGGATTTAAATGCACATCCAATATCAACGATATAAAAAACTGCAACTTTTACGTTGTAGCCGTGCCCACGCCAGTAGACATCAACAACCGTCCCGACCTTGCACCACTTATAGGAGCAAGCAAAACCGTGGGTCAGGTAATCTCCAAAGGCGACATAGTGGTTTATGAATCAACAGTTTACCCAGGTGTAACAGAAGAAGAGTGTTTACCTGTGGTGGAGCAAGTTTCGGAATTAAAATTCAACACCGACTTCTATGCCGGATATTCGCCCGAACGCATCAACCCCGGTGACAAACTCCACACCGTAGAAAAAATCAAAAAGGTTACCTCTGGCTCTACTCCCGAAATTGCCGACATCGTTGACAAAATATACAATTCGGTGCTCATCAACGGCACACACAAAGCCCCAAGCATCAAAGTTGCCGAGGCATCCAAAATTATTGAAAACTCGCAACGCGATGTCAACATAGCCTTTATGAACGAATTAGCCAAAATTTTCAACGCAATGGGCATCGACACCAACGACGTTATTGAGGCGGCTTCGTCGAAATGGAATTTTATTAAGCTCAAACCCGGTCTTGTGGGCGGACACTGCATAAGCGTTGACCCATACTACCTTATACAAAAAGCACAGGTATTTGGAGTATTGCCCCGCATAATGACTGCCGCACGAAGACTCAACGACGGAATGGGCGATTATGTTGCTAATCAGGTAATTAAACTGATGAACAAAAAAGGAGTTTTGGTAAAGGATTCCAAAATTCTTGTGCTTGGTTTCACTTTCAAAGAAAACTGTCCCGACATTCGCAACACCAAGGTAATCGACATAATATCAACACTCAGAGAATACACCAACGATATCACAGTGTTTGATCCGTGGGCAAATCCCCAAAAAACCGACAAAGAATACGGCGTAACGCTCACCGACAAAACGTTGCAAGATTTTGACAATAAATTTGATGCAGTGATTCTTGCCGTATCTCACAACCAATTTACCGAGATCAATCCCCGCACATTTCTGCGCATACCAAACGGCGTGGTGTACGATGTAAAAGGATTTTTAAATAGAGAATTAATTGACGGAAGATTGTAATGAAAATCACACTCATAGCGGGCGCTCGTCCTAACTTTATGAAAATTGCGCCGATAATTCACAGCATTAAAAATGCTCAGGCAAATGGCGCAAACCTTCAATACCGACTTGTACACACAGGTCAGCACTACGACAAGCAAATGAGTGAAACTTTTTTTGAGGAACTCAACATACCGCAACCCGACATCAACCTCGGCTGTGGAGGCGGCTCTCAAGCACAGCAAACCGCCGCCATAATGACTGCATTTGAAAAAGAACTGACAGAAAATCCAGCCGACATTGTGCTCGTTGTTGGCGATGTTACTTCCACGCTCGCCTGTTCTATTGTGGCGAAGAAAATGTGCGTTAAAGTTGCTCATGTGGAGGCTGGTATACGTTCACGCGATTTAACTATGCACGAAGAAATCAACCGAATGGTAACCGACTCTATTACAGATTATTTCTTCACCACTTCGGAAACTGCCAACACAAATCTTTTCTCTCTCGGAGTATCACCTGATCGCATTTTCTTTGTTGGTAACGTAATGATAGATACATTGTTAGCCAACATTTCAAGATTTAGAGAAAGTGATGATTGCAAAAATCTGAATCTTCAACAGGGCAAATACTTTGTGCTCACACTTCACCGACCCGCCAATGTGGACGAAGGCACAAAACTAAAACAAACGATGGACGAGATAATAAAATCGTCGCAAGGCTTGCCGATAGTTTTTCCGATGCACCCACGTACCGCTAAGATTTTCAGCGATTTAAATATTTCCGCACACAATCTGCATATTATTCCACCACAAGGCTATTTAGAGTTTAACTATTTGGTTAAAAACTCGTTAGCAGTAATTACAGATTCAGGCGGAATAACCGAAGAAACCACCGTGATGCATATTCCTTGCCTCACGCTCCGCGACAATACCGAACGTCCTGAAACTTGCGAAATAGGGACAAACATGCTCGTTGGCACAAATCCTCAAAACATTGCTCCTGCTATACAGAAACTATTTGACGGCAAATGGCAAAAAGGACTTGTGCCGCCATTATGGGATGGCAAGGCTTCGGAACGCATTGTGGAAATTCTCTGCAACTTTGCTAATTGTAAAACGTTCTCGGATAATTAGTTCCGATTTTTCGCCCATTGTTTTTGTGCGCTCTGGATCGGCTAATACAGCATTGATTTTTGCGGCAAGGTCAACAGAATCGCCATTTTTGAAGAAAAAGCCATTAACACCATCTTCAACAAGGTCTTTTTCGGTGCCATCGCAAATCGAAACAATTACAGGCAAACCGTATGTCATGGCATCGTTGATAGATAATCCACCCATACCGGCAAGCACGTAAATAGTTGATTCATACATATATCTGCCGAGAGTAAACTCGTCGTATACTGCGCCGTAAAACTTAACATTGTCGGTTATACCAAGCGTAATAGCCTGATTTTTAAGATTCTCTTCCTCAGGACCACTGCCCACAACAGCAAGCTCAACATCGGGATGTTGCTGCAACACAGTTTTAAACGCATTTATCAGTAAGTCAACACGTTTCCACTTTACTAAGCGACCAATATGCAAAATACGAGTGCGCTTTGGCAGTAAAGGCTCAGCCGCTTCAACCGACTGTTTTACATTATATAAGGTGTCGGTATCGGTACAATTGCCGGTAACAAAAATTTTTTCAGGCTTTATTCCATACGACGGCAAAATACGCTTACCCTCTGAACAATAGCAAATTGCGGCATCGGCTTTACTATACAAAAACTTTCTTACACGCATTAACAAACGCATACGCAACCGAAACATCAATCCGTGCGACTTTACCGCCATATTTTCGTCGATAATTGGATTGTCATTATACCACGAAATATTGCCATTGGGACATACTTGAAAAGGAATTTCCCTTAAAATTAGTCGTATATTATTGTTTTTGAGAGTTTTAACAATACCTTTTTGAAAATACAACTGCATAAAATAAGGCCACCCAATAAGCAATATATCAGGCTTTTGCGCGGTTAAGATACTCTGCAATTGCGGATAACCAGATTTGCCATACCACATTTTTTTAGTGGGTGATTTCACCACTTGATACTTACAAGATGTTGATTCTGTGCTTTTTACAGCCTTCCCGGTTTCTGCCACTTTGGGAACAAGCATAACGAGTGTATGCCCCAAATCTGCAATTTTTTCGAGCAGAGGGTGCATATATCGCGTAATTGTGGTTTGAACAAATAAAATCTTCATAAACTATTGATTACGAGCAACAATGGCATAATTGTTTAAATTATTGTGAAAAACGCCGGTAGTAACATTTCCAAAACTACTACATTGATTTTCAACAAACACTTTCCAACTTTCGGGGCTCCAAAAATTGATATGTCCACCATAACGATCGATACGTCCGTTTGGAACTGTTAAAAGCAATTTTCCACCTTCGGATACCATTTGTTTTAGATTGTCCAAAGCCTTATCGGGATACAGAAGATGCTCTAAAACCTCGCTACAAATCACTACATCGTATTTAGAATAGTTGTCTGGCAGATTATACAAATCAAGTTTATAAAATTCTGCCGAAGGTGCAGCTTTTTTTGATACCCGTAAACCTTCATCAGAAAAATCTGCGCCATATAATTTTATATTACTAAACCGCTTCGACAATGCAACTATTAATTGGCCTGTTCCGCAACCAGCATCTAATAATGATGTTACGCCATCAAACACTCCAAATTTTTCAAATATAGAAATAATTTCGTTATAAGAATTTATACGATTTTCGGTATCGTACTCTTTAAGATATTTAGGATTAGAAAACCATTTGTTCCAATTTGTATCCGTGTTAGCCTCTATGGCATCGTCAACAAACTCTGCCACACCGGTCATTCCAAGTTTTTTGCGGATATATGTCTTAAACTGTTTAAATTTTCCCATAAAGCAAACCTATTTCATCATCCCTTTCAAATCCGCATAAGGTAATTCTATTTGAATTTCGCCAGCGGTGTGCGAGCCGAGGTCTTCTTCAAGAAAGATGAAGGTAATGCCATTGGTACCAAGGGTGAAAAGGTTGGGAAGATATGGCTTTTCGATGTCAATACCCTCTTTTTCAAAGAGTTCGTCAAGGTCGGCAGCACCAAACTTTTTGCATATTTGAGCCATCACCAACTCGGCGGCTTGGGTTTCACCTTCGGGGGTAAAGATGTCTGACTTATTGATTATGCGACCTGTGTTTTTGTCGAAATTCATTACAAATGTGGAATTTATGCCGTGAGCACCGCCGCTAAAATTATATTGCGATGCACGATAGTTGATAATGCTGTCGCGACCGTATGAAAATTGGCTCGTCACCTTAAATTCATACTCAAAAACACCTTCGGGGTCTTCTTTGTAGGCTTTCAAGCAGTCTTCCTTATAGCCTTTAACATAGTTTTTTACAAAGATTTCAAGGGCACGGGGAACGGTCTTTTTTTCGCCGCGTTTGAGGTCTTCGGACGGTAGGATTCCCGATTTGAGAATTTCTTCGTTGATTTGCGAAGCGTTGGGACCTATTGCGTAAATCAAATCTATATTGATAGTGCTCTTGGGCGAATCGGCGTTGCCTTTAACAAGATGCACAATGGTATCGAACTTAGCGGATTGAAATGTAAGAGTCTCAGCCATTTTGTCGGCTTTTTTGGCTCTGTTGCAAGCACCGAAAAGTGCAATTGAAAGCACTGCGGCGATGGTTAAAATCTTTTTAGTCATTTTATTATGTTGGTTAAAATCTATATCGTAAATTATCTCCAAATTCTGAGGTCCTGGAACGAGCGACGGCGTTTGCGGTTGGTAACCGAAGCCTCGTTGCCTTTTTGTTTAATCTTAGCCTCTTTCTTATCTTGGTAGTCGCGCGAGATGCTTTCGCTGCTGTTGAGTATCTTGCGAAGCACTCCAAAGTAAAGCAAAATATAAAGTATAATGCTCACTACCCAAATAACTCCGAGGTTGAGCCAGTAAGTTTCTATGTAATAGTTACCTAAGCGTTTGCGCGGAGCATAGAAATGTGCACGCAGAAACTTGTTGCGAGGGTCGAGATATATTGGCGACGCCTTTTGATAAAGATGGTTGTTATATTCGATAACTCGCTCAGTTTCACGATTATTGGTAACAAAATCGGCAAGAGCGTCGTTGTGATAACGGCGTTTAAGATCGAGATATTTTTCTTTGAGTTCGGGCGTTGCCTGTTGCTGTTGAATATAAGCATCCTTTTGTTTCGACGCACTCTTAAAACGACTTATGTAACTCGACCGCAGTTGCGAAAAATAGAACCTGAGTTGTTTCAAAAGGTCGTCATCCATATTTTGCGGAGTGATGTCGTGATAGTCGAAAAGAGGCTTAACGGAAGGATTATCTTCCAATTCGTTGGCAATTTCGTTGCGGATTGTGAGAAAATCACTTTCGATGTCAGCGGCGCGGTCGGGATTGTTTTTGTTGCGCTCGTAGGCATTGAGTTTGTTGTCGAGCAGGGTAAGCCAAAAATCGCGTTTGATTAAGGCATTCTGCATATCCTTTTCGTATTGATACAGAGGACGTTCGTAGTCGTTATTGATAAACTGCTCTACCGACAGAGCCTCGTAAGCCCAACGTGCAACAAAAATTTCGCCATAAAGCGGAATCTTGCCCGGCGACGAAATTGTAGGATTGAGTTTGTCGAAACTTACTAAGACACCACTCAGGATAATTTGCGGAATTATCAAGAAAGGTATTAATATATAAATAGTTACAGTGGTTTTAAAGCCATCCGAAATATTCAAGCCCATAATGTTGGCATTTACCCAAACGGCAAACAGCAAGAGCCAATATTTGAAATATTGGTCGTGAATTTCTAAAACTGAATTACCTATCATTACAAACGTAAATGCCTGAAATGCAGACAGAAACAGCAATATCACCACTTTCGACAAGAGATACGCCCCCTTATTGAGGTTAAGAAATGCCTCTCGTTTAAGGATTTTTCGGTCTTTAATAATTTCCTGAGCGGACACAGTTAACCCTACAAACAATGCAACTATCACAGCCATAAATAGATACACAGGCAAATTGCTATTGTCGAGGAATACATATCCATCGGCATTATCGCGCGAAATATTGCGGTATTTAATTATAAAGGTGAGCAAAAGCGCAAGCAACGGAGCCTCCAAAAAGTTGATAAGCATATACTGCGCATTGCTGAGTTTTGCAAGTACATCGCGCTTTACAAAAATAGAGAACTGCTTGAAAAACCCGGGAATCTTAAAGTTAATTTCGGGCAGACGTTTTACAAGCACCGAATGCCGTTTTTCTTTGCCAACTTCTTGATTGAAAAATTCGCACCACTCTTTGGGCGAAATCTTGCGGGTTTGCGTGGCGTTGCCATACTCGTCTACAATTCGGCTCTCCACTATGTTGAAAATTTGTTCGGAGTTGACGTTACCGCAGACGGGACATTCGCTGTCGTTCCAATTCGCCTGACGTATTTTTGATTTGAAATACGAAATACTTTCCACTGGGTCGCCAGTGTAGATAAGGTATCCGCCGGTGTCGAGAATAATCAAGCGGTCGAACATTTTGAATATTTCGCTCGACGGCTGATGGATTACCACAAATACGAGTTTTCCCTTGATAGTCAACTCTTTGAGAAGGTCTAAAATATTCTCAGAATCGCGAGACGACAAACCCGAAGTGGGCTCGTCGAGAAACAATATGGAGGGTTCGCGGATTAGTTCCAATGCGATATTCAGACGTTTGCGCTGTCCGCCGCTGATACGTTTGTTGAGGGGATTGCCCACGCGCATATTGCGGATTTCGTAAAGTCCGAGGTTTTTGAGCATTTTGAGCACAGTGCGGTAAAGTTGAAACCGCGAATAGTTGCCAAAACACTGTTTTGCACTGTAATAAAGGTTTTGAAATACAGTAAGTTCCTCTATCAGCAAGTCGTCTTGCGACACATAGCCAATAAGACCGTCGAGTTGTCCGTTGTTGCGGTGAACATTGATTCCGTTTACAAGCACCTCGCCCGACGAAGGTTTGAGGTTGCCATTGAGCACGTTGAGCAATGTGGTTTTACCTGCTCCCGACGCACCCATGATGCCAACAATTTTGCCGCTCTTTTCGAGAAAACTCATACTGTGAAGACCCACAGCACCGTTGTTGAACTTGTATTCAAGGCGGTTGACCTCAAAAACTATGTTGGCTTTGGTTTTGTCGTAGTTGTAGGTGGAAACGATATCACTATAATAAATAGGCTTGATCTTGCCGCCGCGAATCGACGAACCCGCCGACAACACGTGCACACGGTTTGGATTAAGCACCTGACCATTGAGCAGCAACTCTTTGATACCTCGAAAAACAAACAAGTGCATATTCACCGACTTAACGGCAAACACAATTATCTGACCTGTAAGGTTTTCGCTATAAATATGCTTAGACAGACTGCCTTTTGGAGCAGAGGGTTGATTG
Organism: Bacteroidales bacterium; assembly: GCA_017651345.1. Classification (GTDB taxonomy): domain Bacteria; phylum Bacteroidota; class Bacteroidia; order Bacteroidales; family UBA3824; genus UBA3824. The sequence goes on from JAGCDD010000015.1 coordinate 20,025, forward strand.
TCAATTATAAGAATATTGTCGCCATCGGGCAGTTTTTTCGACGAATAGAACACAAAGTCGAGAATTGTGCGGTATTCCTCGTCGCTAATAAAGATGTTTTCGGCAACGGTTTGCACAAACTCCAACTCTTGCTGCGAAGCCTCCTCGCAGTTGTAACTGATAAATTCTAAAAGACGAACAAGCACAATAATCTTTTGACGCTGAACAAGTTCCTTGTTGATAACGTTGCAGATTACAAGAATTTTGGTGCTACTGAGCGACACTGCTTTCTTGCGCTTGCTGTCGGTGGTCTGTTTGCCACGATATTGGTTGTAAAACCCGTTGTAAACATCCATATATTCGTCCACGAGTTCTTGCGAAAGTTCGTGGCGCAGAAAAGTTTCAACAATATTGTTCTGCTCCGCCTGAGCCTTTGAAGCGGCGATTATTGCAAACAACTGCATTAACGCTTTTAAAATGCTTTCACTCATTGTGCGGCGCGGATTTTAGTTTTTGAAACCAATTAGCAAAATGGCGAAACCCGAATCGGGCGCAAGGTCGTCGAGCATAGCCTCAATGTTGCAGTCAACGGTAGACGCAAACTGAAAATCCCAATAAGGAGCATTCTTGTGGTCCACGTTGGCAAAAATTTCGTTGCCCTCGCTGTCGCGCACAGTAAAAAGGAGATTGCCATCGTTGAGTCCTGCACAGGCAGCCACACGGTAAGTGGTTCCGCCATAAAAAGTTACGTGAAATTCGGCAGTTTCATCTTTGGCAATAGCCGCCTGATACACCTGACCGTCGCTAATATACGACGACGGAATGTGCTGCGCGCAGAAATTAATCAGCGTGTCGGCCTGAGCATCGGCTTTGCTGAAAGCAAATGTCATTATTGCAATTAATATTGTTATAATCAGCGGTTTGTTCATATCTGTAATGTTTTAAGGTTAATCGGTAATGTCGTTGCGAAGGCGTTCAATCTTGCGCGAAATAGTTTCGATGTGCTGCTCGTCGATAACGGTTTCGGTTTGCGAATCCACAATAGTGATTCGGTTAGCCTCGTCGGTTTTTACCGATTTAAAAGTATATTTAACATTGATGTCGTCGAAAATGGCGGCAAGTTCCGAAAGGTTTTCAAGAAAAGAGTCGTATTCGTTGGAAATTTTGCCGTAATGCGGACGAAGAATATCGATAAGATTATTAAGAGCGGATTTTTGCTGACCAATAATGTCTTTGATTTCGGGTTTCATATCTTTGGCTAACTGAATGTGAGTTAGCAAGTAAAGACTTTCTACCCAACCTCCGGCAAGTATCAGTGCGCCTACCTCGTTGCGTTCGGCATCCATAAGGTATTGGTCTGATTCTCGGTACATTATCGAGGCGATATAAAGCAGCGAATCTTTGTTGCCGTTGTTTCGCTCGATGCGCTTCATGGTCTCCTCGTTGAATGTGTTCATAATGCCAAGTTCCTTGCTGAGCGTGCGGATAGCACCAAAATAAGCCGCAGCATCGGGCAATTGTTCAAACACATTGATATACCCAAGGTTAGCACCGTAGATGCCAAGGTTTAGAGCCTGCTTAAAGGTGGTAGTGTAATTCTGTTACTTGTTTACACTATTAAGAAGTTCCTTATTGTAAGGCAGTTGCACTTTTTGAATAACTCCTGCCAACTGGATAGGCGACGGCACGTTAAACAGCCTGTCGTTAAACCTTACGAGAGCGCCACGATTAGGGTCGAGCATCTGAGTCTGATCGGCTGGCGGAGGAGCAGTCTGAGCCCCTTCGCCGCTGTTGTTGTTTACCGGCGTACAAGCCTGAACAATAATGCAGGCGGTTATGACGGCTACAATATGGGTTAGTCTGTGTCTCATTTTTATCGTTGTTATCTATGTAGAAACATTTAGCAAATGTAACGAATAAATTTTTAATACGTTAGTTTTTTTGCCACTTTTTTTGCGGCAAAAGGCGTTTATTTTACATAAACGAGTGTTGCTCCGCCGCCATACTCCTCAAACGAGGCATCCTGATAGGTGTAGCGGCGATATTTACGGTCGAGTTCTTTGCGGATTTCGAGTTTTAGAGTGCCGTTGCCCTTGCCATGGATAAACACCACTTTTTTGATATGCGGATTTTTGATGGCTTTATCCATTTTTTGGCGGAATGTATTCATCTGATAGTCAAGTTTTTCCTTAGGTGTCATACCTCGTTCATCGTCTAATAGCTCCACAAGGTGAAGGTCTACTATCTCTTTGTCGCCCTGAGGTTTAGATATTTTTTTGACGGTTGGTTGAGCAGCGTCTTTATTGGGCAAAGGGCTATCGGTAAGGTTTTTAACAGCCTCTGCCATAGGCGAATTGGTGTAAAGCGAATTTACCACAGCCTTTTCGTCAAAAAAGTCGTTGGTTTTGTAGTAACTCTGTTGGAAAAACTTGGAAGCGTGTATCTTAACCTCGCACTCTTTGGGCGGAATAATCGTGCCGAATCCGTTTTTGGCAAAAAGTATCTGAAATTTTACAAATGCAATTTGTGTCAAGTCCATCCGCGGAATAGTTTCCAAAAGTTCCTTAGTATCGGGCTCCAAAATGCCGGTGTGCATAGCGAATGCCTTTCCTACGGGCTTTATGTAGTTGTAAGCCAATTGATAAGGACTATCGTTGATGAGATACAAATCAAGGTCGCACTCTTCGGGTTTATGAGGGTCGGCAGGCACAAATGCCGAAAGAATTTCAAATATATCGTCGTCTTTGTGGTTAGCGTCAACATCCACAAACTTACGCTCTTTGGGCTGCGTTTTCGACTGAGCAGTGGTGGGTTTTGGCTCGGGCTTCTGCTGCTCGGGCTGAGGTGTGCGCTGCGGAGTCATCGGCAGGTCTAAAATAAGGTCGGCAGCACGCGCCGGAACCTCAAAATCATCGCTGTTTAGCACCATAATAGTGCCGTTTTCTAATACACGGGCTACTGTGCCGTGGTCGTTTTCGTTGAGAAAACGAACTTTGTCGCCTTTTTTAAATTTCATCGCTAATTTGCTTTTAAGATGCGCCAAAGTTAGTTATTTTTGCCAAAAATTTTGCAAAGAACAACATTATTTTGCCATTAAAATTTAAACAACTGATTATTAAATATTTAAAGACATATTAAAATGAACTATCCCGGCGACATACAAATTGCGGAATACAACTATCCCCTACCCGACGAACGCATTGCCAAATTTCCATTGAAAGAGCGCGACAAGTGCAAACTATTGATATACAAAGACAAACAAATTTCAGAAACCATTTTTTCTAACATCGGCACTCTCCTACCCGACGACGGACTTATGGTAGTGAACAATACAAAGGTGATTCCCGCAAGATTGGAATTTTTTACGCAAAATGGCGCAAGAATAGAGATTTTTTGTCTCGAACCGCACACTCCCGCCGATTACGATACCAATTTTGCCGCAAAAGAGACCTGCCAATGGCGTTGTCTTGCTGGAAACCTAAAACGTTGGAAAAATTTCAACCTTACACGCACACTGCCATGTGCCAACGGCGAAACCGTTCTTACCGCTGAAAAAATAGAAGTAGAAGGCGGCGAAATTATTGCAAAATTCTCGTGGACAGGAGGTTACTCGTTTTCAGAGATCATCGACGCGGCAGGCAGTATTCCTATTCCGCCATATCTCAACCGCAAGGCTGAGGAGAGCGATAGTGTTGATTATCAAACAGTTTATTCGCATTACAAAGGTTCGGTGGCAGCACCCACGGCAGGACTTCATTTTAGTCCCGAACTGCTCAAAAGCCTGAAAACCAAGATAGACGAACTCACCCTACATGTGGGCGCGGGAACATTCAAACCCGTAAAAACCGAAACCATAGGCGAACACGAGATGCACCGCGAGTTTTTTGCTGTAAATAAGGATGTTATCGAAGATTTAATCAAATACGAAGGCAAAATCACAGCCGTAGGCACCACATCGGTGCGAACACTCGAAAGTCTCTATTGGATAGGCGCAAAACTCGCTACATCAGATACTTGCACACATTTAAGCCAATGGGAATGTTACCAAATGCAGCCAGATTTAAGTCTCAAAGATTCGCTCTCTAATATATTAAAGGTGATGGAGCGCAATGGCAGCACCGTCTACAAGGCTTCCACAGGTATAATGATTGCCCCAGGATACCGCTACAAGGTGGTGAACAACATTATCACTAATTTTCACCAACCCGAAAGCACACTTTTATTATTAGTGTCGGCAGCGGTGGGTAACGCATGGAAAGACATCTATAAGTACGCCTTAGACAATGACTTCCGTTTTCTCAGTTACGGTGATGGATGCTTTTTGCAGGTAGACTGATTTTTTTATTAAAATGGTACTCTTTTTGTAAAATATTCAGTAACTTTAAACCGTAATTGTTAACCGAGTTTTTATAAAAAAAGTACAATGCTACACATCATCAAACTACTGAAAAACAAGTTTTTATACTGCTTTATAGTACTAATGCCTTTGTCGGCTGCCACATTTGCATTTTGTGCCGAAAAAAGCGCACCGCACGATTTCAACCCGATGCTTTCGCCCGACACGGTATTTAACCACATGTCGTTGGAGGACAAGATAAAGCAACTCTACATTTACGACGCAGGCGACCAAACACCCGACTTTGGAAAAAACAAGCCGCAAGGTTTGATTTTTAACACCTACAACTACAACAGTCTCAGTAAGTTGGCTCATTCTATCACCGACACTTCGATGGTAAAGCCAATTGTAATAACAGATATTTCAAAGCCGTTTGTCGACCTGCCCGTATACCTCAACCAATACGCCGTGTCAACTACACGCGATACTATGCTCTACCGCATTTGGGCAGAACAGATGGCAGACACTCTCGCCAAGGCTGGTGTAACGGTGGTAAAAGGCTCATTTACAAATTTTAGCGACATCACCCCACGCACCACCGACAAGGAACTTTTTGAACACACTGCTCGTGCACGAATACTTATCAACGCTCTGTGGCAGAATGGAATAACTGCAATTATCGAATCCGACCTTTCTAACATTATCGACAAAAAACGCCGCGATTTTATTCAAAAATCTATCGACTCGCTCAGCACTCTCGGCAAACGTCTTAACAAATACTACAACACCGATTATCCTCCTAACGCACTCACTTACAAGAAAGTCAGCAGGACAGAAGATATTATAAAAACTCTCTACACCGACAACGACCTGATTATTAGCGAAATAGAACCAGAAACTTTTGTAAAGGTAGTACACTTTGCCGTGAAAAAAAACAAAAAATTGCGCAAAGTATTGGAACTCAAAGCCTACAAGATTATTAAACTAAAATATTGGATAGCCGAACACCACGCCAAACATCCCAACCGCGATTTTCCAAAACGATTGGCTATTTGGAAAGCTATAACAGGTTCTAACACTTGTATTTACAATACTTTTGGTTTCCTTCCCATAAAAGATATCAACAATCTAAAAATCGTTCAGATTGGTGGCACATACCTAAAAGGCTTTGTTTCAGAAAAATACAACTTCTGCGATGCCAATATGCAATATGTCCGCAACGATTACGAAAGCGTTGCCAAGGCTCTCAAAAAAACTTACAACAAAAACCTAATTGTGCTCATTAACGACAAACTCACTGATATCAAGGTTATTACACAAATCAACAACGCCACTCGCAACAATCATTCGTGCGTGGTAAACTTTGGCAATCTCGACAACCTTGGCAAAATCAAGAGTTCGTCGCTATTGCAAGTTTACGGCAATGGCTATGCCTCAGGCAGATACGCGGCACAGGCAATATTCGGCAGCATTGAGGTAAATGGCAAAACGCCATTTCAAATATCGCACGACATCAAGGCTGGCACAGGCAAACGCGTAGAGGTGTGCCGGTTGCAAACGTTGCCGCTCAACATCGCAGGATTTAACCGAAACTACTGCGACACAATTGATTCTATCGTAAACATGGCAATAAGAAACAACTGTTTTCCGGGTTGCCAAGTGTTTGCCGCCTACAAGGGCAAAATTCTCATCAACAAAGGTTACGGACATTACACCTACGACACTGCATCTCAGGCGGTTACCACCAACACAATGTACGATATTGCGTCGCTCACCAAAATCACCGCCGCCACTATCATTATGATGCACCTTTCGGGCAAAAAGATGATTAATCTCGACAAAAACATCGGCGAATATTTCAACGACACCACAATAGATTGGACCAACTTGCCCGCCGACACCATAATCAATCCCAACGACATTACCGACACCACTTTCTTGCGCGATATTCCCGAGCGAACTATCTTTGGAGTGCCAATAAGATTGCTTTTGGAGCACAAGAGCGGCATTTATCCCTATCTGCCTTTTACTAAGATACTTTACTACCGTTCTACCAAACGCCGCATGCTCAAAGACGACGGTGTAAAAATTGAGCGTATTAGTGCCGAAGACCTTAAACAACAGGCATTTGACGAGTTTTTCTCCGAAAAATACGTCAAAAACGTGGCAGAATCAAAAATATGCTACAACCTTTACCTCAAAAACAAATGGCGCGATTCGGTGCTCATCAATACCCGCCGCCTTGCCGTTGATGCCAAACAAGAATACAAGTACAGCGACGTTAACATGATTCTTTTGCAACAGATGGCTGAGGATATGCTTGGAACCAATGCCGACGATTTTCTACAAAAGAATTTTTATCAGCCGCTTGGAATGTACCGAACTCACTACAACCCAACACGTTACTACGACAAGAGCCAATTTGCGCCCACCGCACCAAACCTTTGGACCAACGAGATTCTGCAAGGCGACGTTCACGACCCATCTGCTGAAATTCTTGGCGGAGTTTCGGGCAATGCTGGTATTTTTTCAACTGCCAAAGACCTCGGAGTATTGTTTCAAATGGTCTTAAACCAAGGCACTTACGGACGCACCAAATATCTTGAACCCGATGCCATAAAGCAATACACCACCAAGCAGCCCAAAACAGGTCGCGCTCTTGGTTTTGATATGTATCCATCAGCCTATTGCGCCGACAGTGCTTCGGTAAAAACTTTTGGACATACCGGATTTACAGGCACTTGCGCATGGGTAGACCCCGAAAACGAAATTGTAATCGTTTTTCTCAGCAACAGAGTTTATCCCGACGAAAAAAATCAAAACCTCAACAAGTATCGCATCCGAAAATTGATAAATCAGGCTGTGTACAACGGCATTGCCAACGCCGAAAAATAATCAAAAGATATATCCCACACCCCACTCGATATATTCGGCACGCATAAAATAGGTGCGCAATCCGAGGTTTGCCATAAGGTGGGGAGTGATATTATAATTGATTACCACACGGTCGTAAATAGCCGCACCGCTGTATATCTCATTAAACATGAAGTATCCAAGTTGAAGCGTGGCAGCTGTGCGTCCAAAACAGAAACCGTAAGCCAAATGTGCGCCCAAAAGACATGGACTTGCATCGCTCTCCTCAACGCCAAAGTTGCCAAGTTTTTTCAACTGCGAAGGGTCGCGGATAAAGTCGAGCCCCGCTCCTACCCTTGTACGCGGTCCTGCCATACGATAAACGCCTGCCGTTGTGGACAATATGCTATACTTGGGACTTTCGGGCTGATCTGCCTCGCGAAAACCCACAGCACTCACAATATATTTTTGCCATTTGGGCCAAATAATAGTTTGCCGAGGTTCGCCCTCAAATTTGGGTTTCTCCCCTCCTATCCTACCCTGAACGCCTATGTGCCACTGCATTAGGTTGAGACCGAGATTTGGCAGTTTAAACGCGCCATTGCTCCAATGCACAAAGTTGAATCCAGCCAAAAGCCTCTGCGGACGGTTTCGGAAAAAAGTAAACTGAGGTCCAAAACAAAAGAACGCCGAAAAGCGCGAACCCACCAAAAGGTTTTCGGGATTGCTCTCGCTGTCGAAATGCTTGGTAACATACGCCGTACCCGCAAGAAAACGCAAATCAATGCCAAAGAAACGTTTTTTAGCCAAAGGAAACTCGGAAATCACCGCACCCGAAAAAGCCTGTCCAAGCACGTTGTAATGAAAATTTTCGTAATAAAAAGCCGCACCAAGGCGAGGATGGGCAAACAGATTTTCCCACTCACGGCTGCCATCGGTTTCTACAAGATATTCGGCAGCAATACCGTTGGTGGTGCGGTAATCCAACACTCCCGAAAGTCCGCGGTGATCGTAAACCGGCCCGTGAAGATAACGCAAGGAAAGATATTTGTTTCGAGGAAGTTTAACGCCCAAAGTATCAGACGCATAAACCGATGACGCAAAAAATGCAGCAAAAATAGCGGCAAAAAATATCAACAAAGTATAACGTTTCATTGCTTGTTTTTCAGCCCGCCTTTTCCGGGGTTCTCTAAAAGTTCAACAGCGGGATTACCTTTATAAATAATATCACCTGTCCAAAAAATCTTAGCCACAAGCGAATCGGTAGGATTTACAAACACATCGCCAGTGCTATAATTATCTATATAAGCCTTTTTTACAGATAGTTGCGAAGCGTCAATGATAGCAGAATAGCGAGGTTCGCAGCGAAAATTTTCGCAATTTCCCTTTACAAAATACTTGCCCGTACCAAACCAAACCTCCAACACAAACGTAGGCGAATTGGTAATAACATCGAGATTGCCTATACGGTTGGTAAAAACTATACGCCTAACATCCACCGAATCAGACGAATGTACGCGGCACGAACCTTTTATATAGATATTCAATTCAGGATAAGTGTAATGCAATTCTACCTTTGGCACACCTTCATACTTGCGCACAATGCGGTATTCGTTTTCATTGTCGAAATCCACAGTGTTGGCTCCCGCAAACGACCATTTTACCTTGTCGATCAGATTTTTGCCACAGGTAACCACTGCAAAATCGGCTGTATCCTTCACTATGGAAACATCAAACGCGTCGTTGAAATTATAGAGAGTTATCAGGCTGTCGAAACGCCAAACCTCGGTAACCTCATCGCCGATACTCTTAAAAAAATCAGGAGCGTCGGGACTATCGCATCCAACAATAGCCGCCAACCAAACCACCAATGTAAAAAAACGTATCTTCATAGTAATCAAACAAAAAATTTTGCGCAAAATTAAAAAACATTTTTTACCTTTGCAGCAATAATTATAACTTTATAAACATTTATAGTATGAAAAAATCAGTATTCTATCCTATTATGGCAGCCGCAATAGTTTGTGGCTCAGCATTTTATTCCTGTCAAGGCAATGGCGGCAACAGCAATGCAGGCAATGAAGACAACAAAGTGACCATGCTGACTGGCAACGCCGACAACATTGAAATATCATCTGGCAATCAGACTTCCGAAAACTCAAACAGCACAGTGTCGGTGCAATCAGTTCCCTCCAACGTGCAATCTGGCATGGACGGTGACGTTTACCGCTACGGCAGCCACACTTACCAAGTAAAAGGCGACTTTAAAACCGACAAAATCACCACAAGCGATTTCAACGAGGTAACATTCAGCAACATTCCCTCCGACTACACCGAATTTGAAAAAGTCTACAAAGAGTATCTCGGCAAACACATCAACGGCACAGCAGCTATGATGGTGATGGCAATGGAGATGTACGGTCGCGACAAATCGGTAGGCGAACGCTGTATCCGCCTCATCAACACTCCCAACAATGTTTCGTCGGTGATGAACATTCTTAAAGACCGTTATGGCAACTACACAAGCGACGGATACTCACAGCGTTACATAGCCGCAGCCCTCATCGACGGCGCAGTGCGCACCAACGGCTACGCTCCCACCGAACCATACACAATCAAATGTCAGGGCAGCCCCAACGGCATCAAACAGATGACAATGCCCAAATACGGCACAGTATACTATATGTACGTTATCGGCGGCGGATGGGACACCCACCAACGTCAGTGCGAAATCGTCATGTTTGAAGACGACGAAGCCACAGGTCTCTACAAAATGAACAACTGCCCATCGTTTTACACACAATGCCAGCAAATAAAAGGCGAATGGAAGGGCTTAAAATAGCAGCCCTGATTATGAATTATGAATTATGAATTATTAATTGACTAAACTTTAAAGAAAATTCTGAGGAGTTTAGTCAATTTTTATTTTGATTTTTGTTCTACGCGAACGAACGGTAGATACGGCAATATCAAAAATCTTAGAAATTATACTATCATTTTGATGTAAATTGTCAGCGATAATAAAAATACGGTTTTCGATAGTAAGGTCGTGAAATCCATCAAAAATATCAAGTTTTTCGGGGAAATTTTTTTCAAAATAATAAAAACAAGCGGCCAATTTATCCCTATAATCTTTAATAGATTTGCCTTCAGCAATTAAATCATAAACAATTTTACCTTCAGCAAGAATAGTATCAGTTTTGGCAATCAAATCATCGCATAGAAGTCGAAGTTTGGCTATGGCGGCGTTGTTTGTGGCAATAATACTGTCGGCATTATCGCATCGCTCTGATAATACATCATTCTGTTTTTGAAGATAGTCCATCTGAGTAGTATATTCACCGATTATGCAATGTTGTTCTTCCATTTTGGTATAAGCCTCCACGTTTTTTTTCTCCAACTCCAATTTTGTTATACGCTCTAAATGAACTAAATGCCTATACACCAGAGTAATGATAGCACTAATAAAAATCAAACATGCAATTATTATCCATAAAATGTGCATTTTATGTTCGTATGCTGTTTGTTGACGTTCAAAATCAAATTTCTTTTGAATTTCAAGGGCGTAGTTTTGTTTTTGTATTTTGTAATATTCTTTTAATGAAGCGATTGCTGAATCTGAAGCATTTTTACAACCAACGATATTACCACGATTGTAATAATTTTGTGCCATATCAGAAAAAATGTCTATTTTTAGACTACACCAAGCATTGATTAATGCAGAATCACAATATTGTTTCCAACGGAGAGTATCGCCCTTGTCGGCATAGATAGCGGCAAGTCCGGTATATGAACGCGGTAGTTTAGCATATTCTAATGATTGGTAGAAATATCCCTCGGCTACTGACAGATTGTTATACATAAAGCACTCTCCCATTAGAATATAATAAAAAGCTTTGTCTCTATCAGCCACAGCATCAATAAGACGATGGCATTGAAGAACATAGTATTCGGCACTGTCAATCTGTCCTAAATCTCTAAATGATGAAGATACCGACATCAAACCGTATGCAATATCATGATTATTACCAAGTTTTTCGGCGTAATATAGTTCTTTTTTGGCATATCTCAAAGACTCCTCTAATTCACCAACGGTATTGTCGACATAAGCAAAAGCAGAACATATTTTATTTTTTAAATCATCATCAGAAGTTTGTTCAGCCAAATACTCCGCTTTTTTTAGTAACTCAAAAACCAAATCGGGCAAAGTATCAACTCTAATATAATAACACACCTTATAATAATAGGCTTCTGCCAATTTACGGACATTGAAATTTTGTTCGTAATAACGTATACTATAATTCAACTGTTTAATCATTGGAGTTTCGAGCAAACGGTAATCTGTTTGTGCCCTCAATACAAAATAACACGCAGAATCGCCCTCTGTTTTGGGAACAATAGCTTTAAGCACAGAATCCGCCGAATCAACAAGACCATGATAAAGCAGAGTATCAGCCTCAGCAAGCCGCAAAAAAACATCGCTTTTTTCTGAACATGCCGCAAAAAACAGGGCAATCGTCAAGTACAGTATACAAATTTTATTCATAACAACATTATTTTAATGACACAAAATTATAATAATATCACCTAAAATACAAAATTTACTACACTAATTTATAAACGAAAAACCAACAAAAAGTTGCTCCCGATGGGAGCAACGCTGTAAATCAACAACTTAGCTTATTAAAAATTGTTCCCGATGGGAACATAGACTTGCACATTGTTTTTTCCCACTCTAACTTTGCAGCGAACTTTTAAAACTTAAAAACATGAAAATAAAAACGATAATATTAGCAGCCGCTATTATAGCAACAACAGGCGCGATGACAGATGCATCGGCACAATTTACAATTACTCCCGGAACTGCAATCAGATTCGGATATAATTTTACCACTATTGAAGGTACTGCGGTTAGTGGAAAATGGAAATCAGGCTTAAATGTAGGTGTTACCACAGACAAACCACTTTTTAGAAACATAGTAACGAGATACGGTGTGTATCTTTCGTTAAAAGGGTTTCATAAATATTGTGGACAAGATGAATATTATAAATGCAATTACAACTACTTAGAAGTTCCGATTCTCGCTGTATATCAAAAAGCTATAGGAAACAAATATAAGTTAGAATTGCAAGTTGGTCCTTATTTTTCATACGGATTATTTGGAAAATCTGAATCTCCATGCTACAACCAAAAGTATAAAACCTTTGACGAATATAAACGATTCGATTGGGGTGCTAATGCCGGATTTGGAATTAATATTTCACATTTTTACATAGGTTCATCGTATGACTTCGGTTTTGTAAGTATTATTCATCATGCTCTAAATCATTGCATTATGGCTAATGTAGGATATGTTTTCTAACAAACTATAAATTAATAAATTAAATCACTCAGTTTCCCTGCCAACCAACTCCGCAGGGAAACTTTTTATAAAATTTTACACTAAATTAAACAATATCAATAAAAATATTGATAATTTTGCACCGTAAAACTAAAATTAATTAACAAACTAATAATAACTAATGAAAAAACTGATTTTTTTAGCATTATCTTTTGCCATTCCGCTTGTATGTCAAGCACAGCAAAACCTTAATATCCGTGTAGGGTATAACATTCCATTGGACAATTATACCAACAATAATTCTCTCAACATCCAAGGCTTTAACATTGGTGCAAACTACGATTTTATGCTGACAGAAAAATTCAGCATCCGTCCCGGATTATACTACCTAATGCAATGGCAATCAAGCAACAAAATCGGCACTACAGGAATTAATATTGCCAAAGAATTATCCAATAGCGACAAAGTTACCGCCGACAGCCGCTACCACCACTTCTAC
>JAGCDD010000190.1 GCA_017651345.1 Bacteroidales bacterium
AGCCTGCGGATGCGTTGGAATATAATACAGTCTATTCCCCGTGGCAGTTTAATGCTAACATCACCAAGGTGAAATTCGACGACTCGTATAAGCATTACAAACCCACATCGTGTGCAAAATTGTTCTATGGTTTGTTTTACCTCGAAGTGATCGAAGGCTTGGAAAACCTCAACACCGATGAGGTTACCGACATGTCGGAAATGTTCTACCTTTGTCTGAATCTTAAGACCCTCGACCTCAGTGGTTTTGATACGCATAAGGTTGATAATTTCAGCAATATGTTCAATGCTTGTCCAAGTCTCACCACCATTTATGCGAGCGACAAGTTTGTGATAGGTAGCTCTGCACTTACTACAGATATGTTCTCTGACAACATTAGACTTATAGGATCGCAAGGCACGGTATATAACAAAGACATTATCGACGGTACATACGCAAAAATCGACGGTGGTGAACAATCCAAAGGCTATTTTTCGGCTAAAGGTGTTTCTCTGCCTGCTGTCACCTCCATTGCCATTAAGACACTGCCCCAAACCACATATTCTCTTTCCGAGATATTCACACCAGCATACGGCGTAGTTTCGGTAACGTTTAGCGGCAGGGAGACACAGGACATAGGACTTGAGGTTTGCACCATTACAAGCAACTACGACAGCACACAGGTAGGCAAATATACAATAACGGCAACATTTAACGGTAAATCCACCACCTATACAGTGGATGTTGTTGACAGGGATGATGTTTTTTGCACAAGAGAAGGCGACACACTTTATGTTTACTACGGCAAATACAAGAGTGACGCATGGCTCTTGTCGCAGTATCCCTCGGCATCAAAATCGAGTGTGTATAAGATGGTTATCGAACCGTCGCTCTGTGATTATACCCCCACGAGTTATTCGTATAAGTTCGGCAATTTCACCAACATGGTAAAAATTGATGGCTTGAAGAATCTGAATCTGTCGTCTGTGACCAGTTTGGAAAGTTTGTTCTCGTTCAATACGACGCTTGAAACCCTCGACCTCAGCACTTTCGACACCAAGAACGTTACCGACATGAGTAGTATGTTCGCGGGTTGCTCTTCGTTAAAGACAATTTATGTAGGTAGCAAATGGAGTACAGCTTCTGTTACCAAGTCAGTAGATATGTTCTACAATTGCACCGCTTTAAAGGGTGAAAAAGGCACAAAGTTCGATTCTGAAAAAATAAACGCCACATATGCCCGTGCCGACGGTGGAACTTCTGCTCCGGGCTATTTTACACATGTGGATTATTATCCATACGCTCTATTAGAAGACGGCACTCTCACATTCTATTACACAGAAAGCAAGCCTGCGGATGCGTTGGAATATAATACAGTCTATTCCCCGTGGCAGTTTAATGCTAACATCACCAAGGTGAAATTCGACGACTCGTATAAGCATTACACACCCACATCGTGTGCAAAATTGTTCTATGGTTTGTTTTACCTCGAAGAGATCGAAGGCTTGGAAAACCTCAACACCGATGAAGTTACCGACATGTCGAGTATGTTTGATCTTTGTCTGAATCTTAAGACCCTCGACCTCAGCGGTTTTGATACGCATAGGGTTGATAATTTCAGCAATATGTTCAATGTTTGTACAAGACTCACCACCATTTATGCGAGCGACAAGTTTGTGATAGGTAGCTCTGCACTTACCACAGATATGTTCTCGTTCAACATTAGACTTATAGGATCAAAAGGCACGGTATATAACAAAGACATTATCGACGGTACATACGCAAAAGTTGACGGAGGAGCACAATCCAAAGGATATTTCTCAGAGAAAGGTGTTTCTCTGCCCTCAGTAAGCTCCATAGTCATGAAGACACTGCCACAAACCACATATTCTCTCTCCGAGATATTCACACCAGCATACGGCGTAGTTTCGGTAACGTTTAGCGGCAGGGAGGCGCAGGACATTGACCTTGAGGTTTGCACCCTTACAAGCAACTACGACAGCACCAAGGTAGGCAGTTATGACGTAACGGCAACATTCCACGGCAAATCTACCACCTATACCGTTGAAGTTGTGGACCAAGAAAATGCTTATTGCACTATAGATGGCGACACACTTTATGCCTATTATGGCAAATACAAGAGTGGTGCATTGCTATTGTCGCAGCTTTATCAGTCATTAAAAGAAAATGTGCAAAAGATAGTCATCGAACCTTCGTTCTATGATTACACCACCACAGACTTTGAGTCTATGTTTTCTTCTTATCCCAACGTGACAATGTTCGATGGTTTGAAGAATCTGAATCTGTCGTCTGTGACCAGTTTGGCAAGTTTGTTCTCGTTCAATACGACGCTTGAAACCCTCGACCTCAGCTCTTTTGACACCAAGAACGTTACCGACATGAGTAGTATGTTCGCGGGTTGCTCTTCGTTAAAGACAATTTATGTAGGTAGCAAATGGAGTACAGCTTCTGTTACCAAGTCAGTAGATATGTTCTACAATTGCACCGCTTTAGAGGGCGAAAAAGGCACAAAGTTCGATTCTGAAAAAATCAACGCCACCTACGCCCGTGCCGACGGTGGAACTTCTGCTCCGGGGTAGTTCACCTACAAAGAACCCCCTACACCTGTTGCTCTCCGAATTGTTCCGTCATCAGTGAAAACTGCTTATCAGGTTGGCGATGCGTTTGAGTGTGATGGTGGTTTGATTGCCATAACATACAGCAACAATTCTATTGATACAGTATCTTTGTGCAAAGCTGAAATATCAGAAGTGTTAACCGACATAGTTGGTCCTCAGTCTGTTACAATTTCTTATCTTGGATTATCAACCACATTTACTATAGTTGTTTCCAAATCAGAGGAAACTCCAAACTATACGCCTCCGATTAAAGACGGTGTATATCAGCTCTCTACCGTTGAAGATTTGTTTTGGTTTTTGACACAGGTAAACAATGGCAACAACAAGCTTAATGTTGTTCTTACTCAGGATATTGTGGTGAACCAAAACTGCCTCGACCGTATCACCACCCTCACCAAAGCAGGCAACATGGAGTCGGCTCTGATAGTATGGCAGCCTATTGGCACTATCGATTACCCCTTCGAAGGCACTTTCAATGGTCAGGGACACTCTATTTCTGGTCTTTATATCAACGACAAGGCGCAAGATAACGTAGGTTTGTTTGGAATTATTTCTGAGGATGCAGTGGTGAAGAATGTCGGCTTGGAGGATTCCTATATTATTGGTAACGAGAATGTTGGCTCAATCTGTGGCAACAACCAAGGAACAATTGCCAACTGCTATAACACCTCGATTGTTAAGGGTAGCCAAAATGTTGGTGCAATTTCGGGTTCTGTTACTAAAGATGCCGTGGTGGTCAACAGCTATAGCGTAGGCAAAGCAACCACTACCGACGGCGAGGAACAAGGCATTAGCGGTGTGGCTTCCGAAAATGTGAAAAACTGTTACTATCTCACCGAAAAAACCGACAACACCGATGAGCAGGCTAAAACCGCTACAGAATTCAAGTCTGGTGAGGTGTTGAAAGCTTTGGTGGAAGGTGCTAAGACTTTGTCTGCTGAATCCAACAACAACGAAAATTTTGTGTTGGAGGTGTTCGACCTTGATACCGAACTTCCCGGCGTGGCTGAGATCGAAGATCCTAACAATCCGGACAATCCTTCTACACCTGTTTTAGAAGTATCTTCCAATAGTGTTCGCATTTGGAGCTTCGACAAAACTGTGTATATTGAAAACGCCGAATCAGAAATCCATATCATCACGCTCTCTGGCACAACAGTATGCAGACTCAATCCCGAATCTTCGCGCATCGAAATAAAATTGTCAAAAACTGGCATTTATATCGTAAAAACAGGAAAAACCTCTCAAAAGGTTGTTATTCAATAAATTAATCTTACAATAGTGTTACAAAAAAAACGTCGGTGGATAATCCATCGACGTTTTTTTTTATAAAAAATCTTGACACGTATTTGATTATTCCTTACCTTTATCAAAAAATTTCAAAACAGTGTTGAATGGCACGGTAAATGTACTAAATTTTTTACGTTTAACAACCAACAAGAAACCACAGAGCTATGTCAGAGCGTGATTTTATATTGGAATTGATGCAGTCGACAGGCAACGATGACATGCATTATTTTTATAGGGGCGAATTTACACAGAGTCTTTCGCACCAAATTCTATCTCTCGCCGAAAAAAATATCGACCGAGACCATATCTCGTCTAAAATTAAAAAGCGGGTTTTCCATATTATGGTAGAGAGTATTCAAAATATATCGCGCCATCAAGACGAGCCGTATAAACCTGAAGAAACCGCTATTTTTGCTATTCAAAAACAGAGCGAGCATTACTACATTACCACAGGTAATATTATTGAAAATGCCAAAACCGAATCGCTTTGTGGCAAACTCGATAAAATCAACAATCTTGACCAAGAAGAACTCGACGCTTTTTACCGCGAAGTGCTTAGCAACGGGCAACTTTCGTCGAAGGGTGGCGCGGGTCTCGGTCTTATCGAAATGGCTCGCAAAAGCGGCAACAAACTTTCGTATGCGCTCAACCAGATAAGCGACTTGATGTCGTATTTTTTTCTTCATACAAGTATCGACACTCTCACCCTTAGCACCGCACCTGAACCTCCCGACGAGTCTGTTTACTCGCTCAATTACATGACCCAACTTCACAAATATATTATAAAAAACAATATTCTGCTAATTTATAGTACAGTATTTGACCAAGAGAGTCTTTTGAGCTTGATACAGATAATGAAAAGTCAAGGTGGCGCGATAAGCTACCGCAAAAAAAACATCAGCCTGATGGTAGAAATGCTTCAAAATATTATTCACCACGGCGATGTAGACCTTGGAGGCATCAAGGGCAGCAAAGGCATTTTTTACATTGCCGACAACAATGGTTGCAACGAGCTCACCACCATCAATTATATCCCAAATGAATCTATCCAAAAACTCAAAGATAGAATTGATTATGTAAACGGACTTTCCGACGAACAACGCGAAGAATATTACAACGAGCGATTATTTGATTTTCGCATGATAACCACCAAAGAGGCAGGTCTTGGCTTTATCGAAATGCGCATTAAGAGCCGCAATCCGCTTGAATATTCGTTTGAATCGGTAGATAACAACTATTCGTTGTTTAAATTTACAATTCGCATCAACAACAACTAAATCAAAAGCTTAAAACTTTATATGAATCCACTGATATTATTAAATACAGAAGAAACACCCTCGGTAAATTTCGACAAAGAGAAAGGAATTTTCCGCATTGCCGAAAATTCGTATCCTGATGATGCCCGCAAGTTTTACGAACCTGTGCTTGCATGGTTAGATAAATATTTTCAAGAGCCTAATAAATCCACGGTTTTTGAATTTGCTCTGTCGTATTTTAATACTTCGAGTGCCAAAATTATTACCAAGATACTCAACCTTTTGAAAGAAAACCGCGACAAAACCGACATAAAAATACGTTGGTGTTACGAATCAGATGATACCGACATGCAGAAATCGGGAGTGCGCTATTCGCAATTGTGCGGAATGGATTTTGAATTTGTAGAAACAGAAATATAAAAAAAGCGGGAGTTGTTAAGCTCCCGCTTTTTAAAAGATATATACCGCTTATTGGATTTCTACCGAAGTGGTGGTATCCTGCGGAGCGGCCTTAGGTACTTTGATAGTGAGAATACCGTTGGTGTAAGCTGCCGATATAGTTGTGGTGTCTACGCCTTTGGGCAATGTAAACGAGCGGCGGAAATTGCCGTAAGAATACTCTCTGCGGTAAACGTCGTTTTTCTTGGTTTCCTCGGTTTGAGTTTCGCGCTCTACAGCTATTGACAATTCGTCGCGCTGGATATTAACCTTGAAATCCTTTTTCTCGTATCCCGGAGCTGCCATTTCTATAACAAAATCGGTGTCGGTTTCGCTGATGTTAACTGCGGGAATGCAGAACTGTTTTTTGTTCTGATAGTAAGGATAAAACAATCCATTGTCGAAAATGGAATCTGAATTTAATAATCTTTGCAACATATTTGCCTCCGTATTTAAATAGTTATGTGTTTTCATTGTTTTACTTTTTAATGGGTTTAACTTTCGATTACCCTAAGTTCAAACAGAGTGCCAATGCCGAAAATTGCTGTTTTTACTGACAAAATGTCAGTTTTGTGACAAATAGTCAACGACAAAATGGCAGATGTGATAAAATGATAGTATATTGATTATAATTATATATAATGAATAGTAACGATGATTTAATAATAAATAAAGACATTGTACAAAACATTTATTGTTAAAAATCAGTATATTTGCAAGTAGATAACCAAGAAAGATGAGAAAAATATTTTATATAGTATCGGTAATGTGTCTGTTGTTGATGTCTACAGATTTATTGGCACAGATCAACTACCGATTTTACAATATTAATCAAGCTAACGGCCTCAACAGCAATGTTATCACAGCTATTACCGAAGATGGTGATGGATTTATCTGGGTTGGTACGCAGACAGGTCTTTTGCGCTACGATGGTAGTTCTTTTCTTTCGATCAACGATATCAACGATTCGCTAAATCTTGAAGGTTGTTATGTTACCGTCCTTAAAACATCTCGCAACGGCGATGTGTGGATTGGTACCGATCATGGAGCATCGAGATACAATATTAAAGCTGAACGTCTTATCAACTATATATTAGATAGCGACGGAGCCAATGCAAAGGTGAGCTACCGCACCGAAAATATTTTTGTTAACCACGACGGCAGGATATTTTTGTTTGTCAGCGATGGCTTTCTTTATGTTTACAACGAGCAAAGCGATGATTTTGAGCCATTTGCCTACGAATTTTTTTCGCACAAGAAAATTAAATATTGCTTTTTAGACAAGGAAGATAAAATTTGGGCTATCGACCATAATGCCACTTCGTTGTATTGCGTTGATTTTAAGGGTTCTATGTTGGATTCACTTGAATGTAATAGCAAGTATCCTTTCCCGTTCAACGAAGCTTATTCTTTTATCAACAATGGCGATGGTACTTATTGGCTGGGTTCTACAGCGGGTATTTATCAGATTGATTATAAACAAAAAACAATCACTCTTGTGGAAGAAATTGCCGGACAGCCTTTGCCAAAAAATATCAAAGCTTTTTATCAGCGTCAAAATGGCGATATCTGGATTGGTACCAATGCCGAAGAGTTGTTTATTGTAAACCGCGAGCGAAAAACTGTTCAGATTATAGAATCAGACCACAGTCAACAATCCACTCGACGACTCAATAGTGTTACAGTCAACACAATTTACGAAGATTCTCAAGGTATTACGTGGCTTGGCACTTGGCATGGATTGTCGTATACAAGCTTGAGCAATCCTATAAAGTTTAACGCCATAAGCTATCCCGAAAACTCATCTATCTTATTACAGAATCAGATTTCGGCTGTGTGTCAGTCGCCTGATGGAACTATTGCCATAGGTAGCGACGGTGGTGGAATTGTTTTTTGGGACGGTGTAAGCAACCAAAAAAGTGGAAGCTTTTCGCCAGATTCGCCAAACAGCAAGATGACTTCGGCTTCAATTCTTGCAATGGCTTACGACAAAGAGGGCAATTTGTGGACAGGTGGATACAACAATCCGCTGCATCGCCTTAGTGCCGACCATAAATCTTCCGAAGCTTTTAGCCTTGTTAATAATATAAAAGGTGCTATTAGCGATTTTATCACTGATATACTTATCGACCGTTACGACCGTATGTGGGTGCTTACCAATGGTTACGGACTTCTTAAATTCAATCCCAAAACCAAAAAGTTTACCCAGATAGTATGTGATTCGCGATTGGTAGAACCCGTAAGCATGTATGGCACATGTCTCGAAGAGGGTCCCGACAGTACAATTCTCGTGGGTACTTACGGCGGAATGTATGTGTATTATCCAAGACAGGATATTATCGAAAACTATTCGTATAGCTACGGATCGCCTTATAGTATATCGCACAATGTGGTGCATGATATTTTGCAAGATTCGCACCACAGAGTATGGGTGGCAACTCCGGCAGGTATTGATAGATTTGACATTCGTCGCGGAATTTTTACCCATTACAACGGCGACAACGCTATGCAAAACATGATTTGCACCAATATTATCGAAGATGTTGCGCACGAAATTTGGATTTCCACCAACAACGGACTTTTAAAATTTAATCCCGAGGTAAACAAAGTAACAAGGCTTTACGACACCGACGACGGACTGTTGTCGAATAGTTTTGAAAAACATTCGGCAATGGTTGACAAAAAAGGTACAATCTTTATAGGCACACACGATGGATTGGTATTTTTTAATCCTTATAATATCAAGTCGGTTACCAATGTGCCTAAGCCTATTATTACAAGTTTTCTGCTTAATTACAATCGTACATATCCTTCGCCCGAGGGTTCTATTCTTACTCAATCAATTGCCAATACTAATGAAATTGATCTTTCGTGGAAAGATGTATCTTTTTCGATAGAATTTACAGTTTTGGATTACATTTACGGTAATAATATCAACTTTTTGTATAAGCTCGACGGATATCAAAATGCTTGGACAAATATTGGTTCGCGACGCGAAGTTGGCTTTACAAATCTTAATCCGGGACGTTATACGCTTCGTTTGCTTGCCGAAAATTCTGATAGATGTCGCAGCGAAGAACGCACTTTGATTATTAATATCCGTCCGCCGTGGTATAGAACCAAAGTGGCTATTGCTCTCTTTATATCATTGAGTGTGTTGCTGTTTTGGCTTATACATGTTTTTAGAGTTCATAGAATGCGTCGCCGTCAGATGGAACTTGAAGAGCAGGTAGAAAGCCGTACAATAGAATTGATGAGTCTCAACGCTATGCTCGAACAGCGCAACGAGGAGATGAAACAACAAAAAGAGGAGATACAATCGCAACGCGACGAGTTGTATGAAAAAAACAATCAGTTGCACACAAGTCGCGAAGCTATTCAACAATCGTATCAACGTCTTTTGGATTTGAGCGAGTTAGACAAGCAGATTTCAGAATCGTCGGATATTGAATCTATATTACAAAAGGTATATCACAACAAAGTAGTCCCGTTGGCAGGATGCGGATTGTGCATTTGCAAAAGGTCGAAACAGCAAAATGTTGTTGAGTTTTCGCCATATATCGAAAACAATGCCACATTCGAACTCCCCGACGAAAAAATCTACGAACTTATGGACCCGTTAGCTGCTGCTTGTTTCAACGACAAAAGAGATATTTTGGCAGATAATGGTTCTGATTACGACATGGCACCGTTCCTTTTAGAGATGGGTTACCGCACGGCATTGCGCCTTCCGCTTTTCAATGGCGACGAGGTGGCTGCTATTATGATTATAAATAGTCCCAAAGAAAACGCTTTCTCTAAAAATGATATTGCTATCTTTAAAGTTATAGCCTCGTATAGCGAAATAGTTATCGAAAAAGCTGATGCCTATTCGATGTTAGCCTCCAAAAATTCGGCTATAAACGGCAGTATTTCGTATGCCAAAACCATTCAGAAATTGTTTTTGCCACAAATCGAAGATTTTCAGCAGTATTTTGACGCTGCAGTAATCGAGCGTCCAAAAGATATTGTTTCAGGTGATTATATTTGGCAAACTGTTGTAAAACACAACCAAGAACTTATGATATTTTGTGCTGTGGTGGATTGTACGGGTCATGGCGTTCCCGGTGCATTTATGAGCCTTATATCTAATCAGATTTTGCGCGATGTGGTGTTAAATATGAAACTCTACGAACCCAAAGAGATTTTAACAACAGTTTCGGAAGTTACATCTTCGGTGCTAAAACAAGACAATGGCGAAAATAAAGACGGTATGGATATGAGCCTTTGCCGTTTTGATGTTGATGCCGATGGCAATATGAAACAGATTGTTTATTCTGGAGCAAAAAGTGCCATATTGTACAAAGCTCACGACAGCAACGAGTGTGCAATGATTCCTGCCGACCGTATATCAATTGCCGGAGGGTATCGCCGCAACGCCGAAGATCGTCCCACGTTTACTCAAAAGGTATTGAATGCTGATCCTGGTACTGTGGTTTATATGTATAGCGATGGCATTATTGACCAAAACAACACCGCACGTGCTCGTTTTGGACGCAAACGTTTGATAGAATGTGTCAACAGCGTATCATCCGAATCGCCTGAATATCAGAAGCAACGAATCGAACGCACTCTTGATAAATTTTCGGAAAGCACCGATCAGCGCGACGATATTACATTCTTAATCCTGAAAATCAGGGAGAAAACCGAACTGCCAAAAGAGGATTAAAACCGTGCCCCTTTGATATCTAAATCAGGGACATACATCCATGTGCCGTCTTTCATAAACTTGTAACCATCAAAACTTCCGTCGGGACCTGAAAATTTTGTGTTGCCGTTGTATTGCTCAGGAATCATCATGTGGTCGGCAATAAACATTTTCATTTTGAGGTCGTAGCGGAGGCTCATAACGGCACGCTCGGTATATTCAAAAATCAAGCGGTCGTAGTTTTGGTTGTGTTCGTCGGTAAAGTAACCTCCAAAATAGATTGAGCCGTCGCTTTTTACGCGCACTTGTTCTAATACTTTGCGGTTTACAAAAAGGTCGGCACCGTCCCAACCGGCAAGAGCATACAAATGGCTTTTTTTGCCACCAACTGGCACAAGTTCGTAGTAGATAGCACCATACCAATTGTCGGGTTGCATAGAAGATTTGGCAGCGTTGGGCGTAGAGTCTGATTTGTCGATAAGGCGGGTGGTAACCACATCACCATCGTCTGAATGCGCTTGCACAAATCCGTAATAGGTGTAAGTGCCATCGGCAAACTGTATTCCCCACGAAAAAAATCGGATGCGGTTGTCGCTGCTTGTTAATACCGAAATAGGTTTAATATCGTCCAAAGTGGCGGTAAAATCATCTTCGGCACTGATAACAGATTCAAACGTGTTGGCTGCATAGTTGGCAATTTCGCCACGGAGCGAATCGTTGGGCTCTGTTTGTGCCTCGTTGATAAGCGAAACTACATTTTGAATGTTTTGTGCCGTAGTTGACAACGCTATAAAAAGTGCTGCTATGGTAAAAAATATTTTCATTGCTGGCGTTTTTTTGGTTCTTTAACGTAATAGATGTGCAAAGATATTGCAAAATATTACAAAAAATGCTTACCTTTGTAAAAAATAAGAAAAAATATAAGAGATGAAACTGAGATGCATGGTAATTGACGATGAGCCGCCTGCTGTGCGACCTATGCAGAGTTTTATAGAACGTACTCAAAGCCTTGAATTTGTAGGAGGTTATACAGATAGTGTTGAAGCTGTGCAAATAATCAAAGACAATCCGCCCGATGTACTGTTTTTGGATATTCAAATGCCCGACCTCGATGGAATGCAGTTGTCAAAAATGGTTCCTCCCGAAACAAAAATCGTTTTTTCTACGGCTTATAAGGAATATGCGTTTGATAGTTACGATGTGAGTGCAATCGACTATCTGTTAAAACCTATCAGCTATGCCAAGTTTCTTAAAGCAGTGCAAAAATGTATCGAGTGGTTTGAGATGAAAAACGCCTCAGAATCAGTTGCTTCTGCTTCCGCTCCATTACCATCGGCATCGGTTAATAATTCAGGTACATTTTTTATCAAGAGCGATTCGATGCTTGTGCGTATTGATACAAACGAAATCTTATATATCTGTGCATTAAAAGATTATGTGCGTTTTGTGTTTGACAGCGGACGCAAGCCTATCATATCGCTTATGACCATGAAAAATCTTGAACAGCAATTACCACCCGATAAGTTTATCCGTGTTAGCCGTTCGTATATTGTGGCAATCAATAAGATACGCTCGGTAGATAAAAACAACTGCATCTACATTGGCGACGAGGTTGTGCGTGTTACCGATGTGTATAGCGAGCAGTTTAAAAAATTTATTGGCGGCTGATAGAACGGTTAATTGTCAAGTTTTGTTTATAAATTGGTTTTTCTGACGCACCTATAAATGTATAATCGTTGTTGGCTGATATTTTGGCACGCTTGGCGATAGGTGCTTGATTACCAGTGATAAGCGATATAGCTTTGGCAAATAGAGGTTCTTCTACATTGCCGAGCGAACTTTCAAAATAGTCGGGAAGCAAGTAATTGGGAGTAAATCCGTTTTTAAAATTCATTTCGCCGGCAGAGTTTTTACAAACTCCCACCACAAGATAAAGTGCCCATTCCGAATAGTTAATTCCATCGCTATCAGTACCTTTGTCGTAATTGTCGTTGAGTAGCAAGTTGGTGGTGTATTTGCCGTATGTGGGTGTGCCAATTATTTCAACATCCATATACGGTGATAGTCCCGAAATTAACTCCTCGCTTGCCGACGCAGTTTGACTTGAAGTAAGCACATATAGTTTGTTGATATTGAGATGAGTGTTTTGTTCCGAAAAAAATAAATTTAGTTCTTCATTATCTTCTTTAATTATTTTTTCGAGGATTGGGTTTACATCGGTTTGGATAAAGAGTTTGTTTTCGTTGCCTGATGGAATAATCATTGAAGCCAATTTCCCGAGAGTGGTGATATATCCGCCGCCATTGATCCTAAGGTCTAAAACAAGTTCGGTAATCTGTTCGTCTGCAAGTTTTTCGATAGCTTGAGTAAGGGTTTCGGTGCCATCGTCAAAACTATCGTAAAGAAAATATCCTATTTTGTGACCACCAATTTCGTGAGTGGAAACTTGCAAAACAGGGTCGATATCCATGCTGACTTTTGTGATTAAGGGCGAGGTGTATTCGGTGTCGTAATATTCACGAGCCTCCCACATACCGTTTGGAACTGATAATTTAGTGTATGTAAGTGTGTATGAATCAAGACTTAATAATGATTTGTAATTTGTTTTGTTGAGGGTTTGTCCGTTTACTTTGGTAATCACATCGCCGCGCTGTATACCTGCAGCATCGCCTGGCGAATCTTTGTAAACATATTGAACGAATGCAACAACATTATCTCTATTTAATCGGTCTTCTCCCAAAATAAAATTGATACCATCGGTAACATAAACATTATTAAAAAAACTTTCGGTTTCGGTATAATTGTTCATGATCGACGAAAAGCGGTCTTCGGGGTAAAGAAAATATTCAAACACATCGTTTGGAGTGTTGAACTGTGAAAGATTGAGGCGGGTTGGAATTTTATCGTTCCAATAGTAATAGGTGTACATAGTTTCCCAAACAAATTGGTGAACGGTGTAGTCTTTGGTGTAGCTACGGTTTCGAGAATTATTAGATGGATCGTCGCGGTGAATGTCGTTGTCGTCTTTTGTGCATCCTACGCTCACTGCCAAAATCAATAGAAGATATGTTGTTATTTTTTTCATAATTGATTTTTTTTAATATCTGTTGCAATAATAAAACATTTATCAATGTTATAACCCCCAAAAATAGTTAAAAAAAACAAAACTTTGTTTTATTGTACAACACTTAGCCAATAAAAATAGTTTTTATTGTATATTTGCATACTCAAAAAACTAATTACGTACTACAATGATTAAGAGATTTCTGTTAATAGCGTTTGTGTTTAGTGTTGTAGGCGCATACGCTCAAAACGATGAATGGTTCGACAAAAACGGCAATATCCTGCCCAAATATTTAGACGACAACGGACTGCTCTCCGATGAGTACCTTGCCGATGCATACGAGTTTACTTCCTTGGATGAGGCTCTCGCTAATCCGTTGAGGGTAATTAAGTTAAACCTCTCAGATCAGAATTTAGGCGAGTTCCCCACCGAAATTGTGCAATGTCACAATCTTCATATGCTTGATTTGGAATCCAACAAACTTACATCCATTTCGCCCGAAGTGGCTATGCTTAGCAATTTGCAATATCTTGTGCTCAACAACAATGAGTTAACCGAGATTCCCTTAGAAATTGCTTCGCTCAAAAACCTATTGATGCTCGACCTTTGTGCAAATCGTTTGAGCACTATTCCCAACGAAATTTGCGCTCTCGAAAATCTTAAAAACATTATCTTGGACGAGAACCAAATAGAATCGCTTCCTGATTCAATTGGCTCAATGGCAAAACTTTACAACCTTTCTGCCACTCACAATCGCATCAAAGAATTGCCCGCATCAATAGGGTCGCTCAAACTGCAAAGTCTCGACCTCTCCGACAATCTTATAACCACTCTGCCCGAAACATTCTGCAATTTGCGAACAATGCAGATTTGCGACCTTCGCAACAATGCACTTGCCATCTTGCCCGCAAATATCTGCACTCTGAATCAATTGATGTTTCTCAATTTGAGCAACAATAATATTACCACTCTTCCCGATAATATTGGCAAAATGGCATTTATGCGAATGCTCGACCTTAGCAAAAACCAAATTTCTGAGTTGCCGTCGTCGGTAGGTAAAATGTCTATGATTCAAGAACTTGATCTTTCGGACAATAATCTTAAAACCCTTCCCAAAACTATTGGCAAACTTACCTTTGTATCGAGCATTGTGCTCACTGGCAACGACCTTTCGGATTCGGAAATTGAAAAAGCAAAAAAGTTTCCAAATAATTCATCCATAACATTTTAAGCAATGAAAATTCGTACAGGAATAGGATTCGACGTACACCAGCTTGCCGACGGTATTCCGTTTTTTGTCGGCGGTATCAAAATAGAACACACTAAAGGCGCGGTAGGGCACAGCGATGCCGACTGCCTTATTCACGCCATATGCGACGCTCTGCTCGGTGCTGCCAATATGCGCGACATTGGCTACCATTTTCCCGACACCGACCCGCAATACAAGGGCATTGATTCAAAAATTCTCCTAAAAAAGACCTGCGAAATTATTCGCAATGCCGGTTATCAAATATCAAATGTAGATAGCACCATTTGCCTGCAAAAACCAAAAATCAAGGACTATATTCCGCAGATGCAGAAGGTTTTAGCCGAAGTGATGAGTCTCGATACCGACGATGTTTCCGTCAAAGCCACCACCACTGAACACCTTGGCTACACGGGTAGGGAAGAGGGTATTGCCTGCTATGCAAATGTATTAATTTATAAATAATTATGAGCAAGGTGATATTATATCATGGTAGTCCCAACGAGATAGTTGATCCTGTTTTTGGACTTGGCAACCCCCGCCACGATTATGGCAAAGGCTTTTATCTAACTGAGGATTTAAACCTTGCCAAAGAGTGGGCAGTAAGTCGTCCCGAAACGGTTAGCGGTTTTGTGCATACCTTTGAAATAGAAACCGATGGCTTGGATATATTTGATTTTCAGGGTAAAAACATACTCTGTTGGCTTGCCGAACTTATGAAACACCGCGACGCCGCCGATTCAAAACGATATAGAATGTTGTCTCAAAAATTTATAGCAAAATATGGCAACAACACCGAAAAATGCGACGTTATAAAAGGTTGGCGGGCAGATGCTTCGTATTTTTATATTGCCAAAGCCTTTGTGCGCGATGAGGTAGATGTGGATATTCTCGAAGATCTTTTGCAACTTGGTTCGCTCGGTATTCAATGGTGTTTGAAAAGCGAAAAAGCTTTTAACGCCATAACCAAAATTGACGGTATTATAACTGTTGATTATCACGAATTTAACCGAAAATATAACGACCGCGATGCCCAAGCCCGCATTACTATGAAAAAACTTATTGATTCTGACAAAAATAGAGTAGAAAAAGTATTCAGCACACTTGTTTAATATAAAATTTTATGGCAGCATATCCCAAATGTTATTTAAACGAAATTGTTGAAACCCAAGGAAAACTCTTTGAGTATGTGGCAGATATTACCCCTAAGGTAAATGTGGAAGACTTTATAAACAAATATATGATGAGCAAAACCCGCATGTATCTCGACCGTGCTGATGCTTATCTTAGTAATTTGAATGCCAAAGAGTTGTACGATTATTTTTGTCAAACTGAAAATTTTACTCCCAAAAAAGGCAAAGGTCTCGACGGTTTTAAACCAAATTGGATAGGACAGTTTTACGCTTTTTATCAATGGAAAAATAACACTCCGAGCGTGGCAGTAATAAAAAAATTACCACTCGACTTTATGGAGGCATCATATTACGGTCTTCACGATTTGGATATCGACCTCGCCGAAAAGAAAATAAATGTATAACTTTTAGTTAACACTCCTTTGTTATTTTTGCCGAGAAAAAAAATAACAAAAGTGGACTATTCAGACCGTACAAAAGAACTTGCTACCAAGAAGATAAACTCGCTTCTGTGGGCTTACGCACTGCCTTCGATTATTAGTCAGATAATAGCATCGCTCTACAACGTTACCGACCGTATGTGCATAGGTCAAGGCGTTGATTCTATGGCTATTTCGGGATTGACAATAACATTCCCATTTATGAACATCATTCACGCCTTTGGCGCGCTTGTGGGTGTGGGCGCAAGTGCAAGAATGTCGATTGTGCTTGGCAAAAAAGATATCAATTGGGCAGAAAATATTCTAGGCAATGCCGTCTACCTTACCTTTGTGTTTGGTGCGTTGTTTATGACAGCGGGTTATCTCTATATCGACGACATTCTTTTGCTGCTTGGAGCCACGCCGCTTAATGTTGGCTATGCACGTGAGTATATGCTTATTGTGCTGCCCGGAATGTTTTTTACCACACTGAGTTACAACCTTACAGGAATGATTCGTTCTTCGGGATACCCCAAAAAATCGATGTATATTTTAGGCGGCGGTGCGGTGCTCAACATCGTGCTCGACCTTTTGTTTATATTCGTGTTTAAACTCGGCATTGCAGGTGCAGCGTGGGCAACCACAATTTCGATGGTGGCAACGGCTGTGGCATCGGTTTGGCATTTTGTTAAGAAAGATTCGTTTATACGTTTCCGCCGTCACGCTTGGCAACCTAAGTTCTACATTTTTAGAAACATACTGTTGATAGGCATGAGTCCGTTTTTGATGAACCTTGCCGCAGCGGGCGTGGTGGCTATGTTAAACCGTCAGATAACCGTTTATGGCGGCGAAAATGCTGTTTCGGCATACGGCATTATGAATAGTTTTGGCAATATGGGCGTGCTTATTATTCTCGGCATCTGTCAAGGCATGCAGCCCATAGCGGGATACAACTATGGCGCAGGGTTCAAAGACCGTCTCAAAGAAGTGCTTTTCCTTTCGATGAAGATTAATATGATAATCGGTTTGGTGGGGGCGTTGCTTGCCTGCCTTTTTCCGCGACTTTTGGCGCACGGTTTCACAGGCGACCAAGACCTGATTGAGCTCAGTGTGCCATGTTTCCGCTATATGATGTGTATGATGCCGCTCATTGGGTTTACTATCACCAATTCAAATTTTTTTCAATCGATCGACAAACCTTGGGTGGCAATTACCACAAGTCTTTTGCGACAAGTGCTTCTCTTGCTGCCGTTTATATATTTCTTCCCATTAGTATTTGTGCATTTTGGTGCCAACGGCTTAACAGGCATCTGGTTTTCTGCCACAGTTTCCGACGTGCTTGCCGCTGTTATTTCAGGTGGATTGCTCTATTCGCAGAGAAAGGTGTTTGTGTAAATTATTTTGGATTATCAAACTAATTTAGTATTTTTGCAGTTGAACAATAAACGCTACATACTATGGCAGATTCACGATACCTCAACCCATATACCGACTTTGGTTTCAAGAAACTCTTTGGCACGGAACTCAACAAAGACCTCTTGATAAGTTTCCTCAATGCCCTTTTTGAAAAGAGCAACCAAATACCCAAAGACGAAATTGAGGATTTGACCTATCTCAACGCCGAGAAACTTGGACGTTCGGCATCGGAGCGTCGTGCCATATTCGACGTTTACTGCACCACCAAAAGCGGCGCAAAGTTTATCGTGGAGATGCAAAACGTTTTCCAACAGTTCTTTAAGGATCGTAGTCTTTATTATTCATCGTTCCCCATCCGCGAAATGGCAAAAAAAGATACCACAAACGAACATTGGAACTACGAACTCAACAAAATCTACACTGTTGGCATTTTGAATTTTGTATTCAAAGACGAGGTTCAGGACGAAGAAAACGGTGAGTATAGAACCATCAACGAATTTTCCGATGATGACCTGTTTCACGTAGTGATGCTTGTGGATGTGAGCACCGGCAAAGTGTTTTACAAAAAATTGGCGTATCTCTATCTTGAAATGCCCAAGTTCAACAAAACCGAAACCGAACTTCACACCATGTACGACAAATGGTTGTTTGTGCTCAAAAACCTATCACGTTTGTTGGAGCGTCCCAAAGAGTTGCAAGATCGTATTTTTGATAAACTTTTCCGCCAAGCCGAAATCGCCCAATTCACTGAAAAAGAGTATTCCGACTATGAAGAAAGTCTTCACAATCTGTGGGACATCACCAACGCCATGAACGATGCCGAAATGAAAGGCTTTGGCAAAGGAAAAGAAATCGGTTTGGAGGAAGGTATTGCTCAAGGTATTGCTCAAGGCATTGCACAAGGCAAAGCAGAAGGCATTGCCGAAGGCGCTCAATCCGAAAAACTTGACACCGCCAAACGTATGAGAACCAAAGGTTTTGATGTTCAGACTATTGCTGATTTAACTCAACTCCCCATCTCCGAAATCGAAAAGTTGTAAGGAATTATCCTTTCCGTGTTTTCCGTGGATAATTATTTTGCAATATCAAACAAAATAATTACCTTTGCATCAAACCTTTAAACATCTGTAAATATGGCATAATGAAATACATTTCTTTTCTATATATTGTTGTAATCTTTGCTTTAATAGGTTGTCGAAACGAAAACGAATATCTCGAGGATCAAGAACCTATTAATGAAAAATATTTGCGTGAATATTTTGAAATATATAATGAATCTGGTATTAATCGATATTGGGTCGGAAGATATGTTATGTTGGATTATGATTTTTTTATTGGAATTGAAACCCCTATAGAAAATCGTTTCCCAATGGTGTTTGCTAAGTATAATGACAAATGTAATTCTTTTGAATATGATGCTATAGTTATGTATCTGCCTAATTCACAGGATAGTATTTCTTATTATTATAAAAACAATTTGATTAAAATTCAGTCTTATATTGAACAATCATCATATTTTAATCAAAATTGTAAGTTTAAAAACAAGGTTAATGTATTGAAATATGTTGTTCAACAACTGATATGTTTTTTGGAAATCCCTAAAAATTGTACTGGTACTTATGCTAATACGAAACGTAAAAGATGTATTCAACTTATTGATGAAGATATAAAAGGCGATACTATTTGTTGGACTTTTGGTAGTACCATCAAAAATAATACTTATTCCTTATCATTGCTTAAAACTAACGAAAGCGTAAACCTACTTTTACAATGAGAAAATCTATTTCTTACATATTATTGATATTATGGTTAGTTGTTGTAGTATCTTGTGTTAATGAAGAATCTAAAGTTGCATTAGAGAACTCAAAAATCGAATTATGGGGTGAGGAAATACAACTGAATGGAAATCCGGCTCCTGAATTAGTGGCAGAGTTAGAAAAAGGAAACGTGGATTTTGTTTTCAGTTTTAGTAATATGCTCCACTTGTCGATTATTATAGAACCTCCTTATATTTATCATTGTTTTATAATTGAGCAAGTATTAGATAATAAACAACTCAGTTATTTGAAAATTGATGATGCAGCACGTCTCCATTTTGTTCCGCAATATGATTCGCTTAAATATGATTTAAATTTTAAATTTGATGATGTTAAAAACGGTTTATTCTTTTCATCGAAATTTGATTCTGTCCCTTTATTTAGAGCCAAATCTGAAAAATATAATCAGTTGCTGACTTCGTGTGATGATGATAAAGATTTTTCCGATTATTACAAAAAATCTCTTTATTTTAATAGTGATACTATAATTGATTCTTATGATAGAGATTCTCATTTATTAAAATTGATGGAAGTACTATTGGTTAGGTTGGCTGTTTTACCTGTGTTTGATGATTATCCAATTTTAAATCGTATTTTCCTTAATAGTGATTTGTTTTTGTGTGGTGGTCCCACTGGTCGTTTTTTCCCTGATTATTCTAATGATAATCCCGCAGAGTTATTGAAGGATTATATCTCACGATGGAATGAATGGTATAATGCAGGCAGTTATATTTCACGATACGACGGACGTCGATATGACACTAAAATTTTTAGTTATAACGATGGTTTGATGAAAAATCTCGAAACCAAAACGCATGAAATTGATAGTTTGTTTAAATCCGGTTGGTATATTTACAATTATCATGATATTTATTATTTCGCCTTCTCTGTAGATAGTATTAACATTAAGCGAAAGTTTATCAATGCTAATTATCTTAATTCATCTCGATTTGCAATAGAATAGATGTGATGTATTTTTGTTTTAAAAAACTAATACCCCTCTTTGATAAATCCGCCCCAAATTTCATTAGCCAATTGACGCATATACGCCGCCGAAAAACCTGCACCGCCTTTGTAATGCAAGCAGCCGTGGGTTTTGGCTATGGTTTCGGTGTAATCTTTTAGGGCGTAGACAGTAAAATTATTGCGGTAGCCGTAGATTTTTAGGTCGTATTTCCAATGGTTAACAAGCGGAATGATAGAACCTTCGGTTATGGATTTCTTGTCGCCGTCTTTCTCAAATTTTAAAAACGCCATACCCTCTAATTGGCACTGGTAGTTCTTGAACATTGAGATAAAGTTGCCCAACGAATAGTAGACCAGCATCCTGTGGCCGTTTTCCTTTTCGAGCCATTCCATCGGTTCTACAATGTGCGGGTGCGAACCAATAACCACATCTACCTCGCAGTCGAGAAAAATCTGTGCATATTTTTTCTGCATGGCATCGGTTTCGAGCAAATATTCTGTGCCCCAATGCGGAAACACAATAACAAAATCTGCCATTTGCTTAGCCTTTGCCACATCGCGACGTATTTTTTCTTCGTTGAGAATGTCGGTGGCGTAAGGGTACGAAAGCATCTGGCCATCTTCGTTAACGCCGTAGGTGTAGTTTAAGAGCGCAAACTTGATTTTGTTTTTTTCTACTACTATAATGGTGTCAACCGTTGAGGCATCTTTGTGAATGCCAATAACTGGTATGTCGGGGTAATTGGTTTCCCAAAACTCGGCAGACTTTTGCACTGCCAGCATACCGTGGTCGAAAATATGGTTGGTAGCCATAGTTACAACGTTGAACCCAGCTTTGACAGCGGCGTTACCTACAGCGTCGGGCGA
>JAGCDD010000191.1 GCA_017651345.1 Bacteroidales bacterium
CGAGGTGGAGGCCGATGCAATGGGCAATGTGATGTTTGTCAGGTATCAACATCGTCAGCCAATGGAAGTTACGTTGGAGAAGGAGGATGTCAAATGCAAGGGCAACCATACGGGCAGCATCACTGTAGTTGTCAACGGCGGAACACCCGATTACACCTACAAATGGTCTAACGGCAAGAAGGGCAAGAAGTTGGACAGCCTTGCCGCCGGTACTTACACCGTTACTGTTACCGACTGCAAGGGCAACACCGACACCAAATCTATCACGATCAACGAGCCCGACGCCCGCCTTGATATGCACATTGATTATAATGATATTCATTGTTATGGCGCCAACGATGCCAACCTCCGCGCAGTTGTTAGCGGCGGCACTGCTCCTTATTATATAGTGTGGTCGGACGATACTGAAGCCCCCGAACTTACCAACCGTGGCAGCGGCGTTTATGGTTGCATTGTCCGT
This sequence comes from Bacteroidales bacterium, assembly GCA_017651345.1. Classification (GTDB taxonomy): domain Bacteria; phylum Bacteroidota; class Bacteroidia; order Bacteroidales; family UBA3824; genus UBA3824. The sequence goes on from JAGCDD010000191.1 coordinate 461, forward strand.
GATGCCAATAGATGTTTCGTGTGGGATTCGGTGGAGGTGTTGTCGCCAAAAATCCCGCTCACAATGTCGCCAAAGGTGGATCATTCGATATGTTACGACCAACCGCGTGGCGCTATTACCTTTGATGTGAACGGCGGCGACGAGCCTTACAAATTTTGGATGGATGACCAACCCGTGGAGCGCGTGGTTGAGAATGTCCGCGCCGGTACATATACATTGAAGGTCGCCGACAAGTGGGGCTGCGAGCTTGTGCGCAAGGCTGAGGTCAAGCAGCCGTCGTCGCGCATCGAGGTTACGGCTAATGTCAATCACGTCAAATGCGCCGGCAGCACTACGGGTAGCATCGAATTGGAGGTGTCGGGCGGCACTCCGGGTTATAATTTTGAGTGGTCAAACGGCGAAAACTCCAAGACGATAACGGGTTTGAAGCCTGGCAATTATTATGTAACGATAACAGACGCCAACAGTTGCGGCACTAAGCAAACTTACACCGTCACCGCGCCCGCAAGCATCTTGAAATTTACCGCCGATGTTACGGACGTTACTTGCAAGGGCGGCAACAATGGCGCAATCACCATCAACGCTATGGGTGGTATTCCGCCTTATAGTATTAGTATCAATAATAAAAACAAACCGCCTGTAAATGAAAATCTTAAGGCTGGCAATTATAATGTGAAACTTCTCGATGACAATGGTTGCGCCGTCATTGAAACTGTGATGGTTTCTGAACCCGAAGAGGGCATCACCATCGATATTTCCGCCAAAAATTCGTCGTGCAAGGGTCGCAATATGGGCGCATTGACGGCAGAAATCACCAACGGCAAGCCGCCTTACAAGTATTCTTGGAACGACGGCAATACTTCCCTTGCCCGCGAAAACGTTTCCGCCGGTCATTACACTCTGAGTGTCAGCGATTCGGAGGGTTGCACGATGGAGGGGCAGGCGATTGTCAATGAACCCGACAAGGCTCTCGAAATGTCGCTCGAAACCACCGACGCCTCCGCACCCGAATCGGGCGATGCAACCTACAACATCCGTGCATACGGTGGCGTGCCGCCTTACGAATACCAAATCACCGACCGCGACGAGATTTGGGAAAAGCCCAAGGCATACGGCATCAAGCCCGGCAAGCACACCGCCACAGTCATCGACAATGTTGGCTGTAAGGTAACAAAAGAATTTGAAATCAAGGTAAAAAAGAGAAAATAATATGAACTTAATCTTTGCTACAAATAATACAGGTAAACTCTCCGAGGCACAAGGAATTATCCACAGCCACAAAATCCTTTCCCTCGCCGACATTGATTGTCACGACGACCTGCCCGAGACGCATGAGACCATCAGCGAAAACGCCGAGGAGAAGGCGTTGTATCTTTGGAACAAGTATCACCGCAATTGTTTTTCGGACGATACGGGATTGGAGGTTGATGCGCTTGGCGGTGCGCCCGGAGTGTATTCGGCGCGTTATGCCGGTCCTCAGAAAAATCCCGCCGACAATATGGCAAAACTTCTCGCCGCCCTCGATGGCGTTGACAACCGCCGCGCAAGGTTTCACACGGAAGTAGTTTTGGTGATAGATGGCGAGGTGCATCATTTTGAGGGTTTTGTCAATGGCATCATCACCACCGAAAAGCACGGCAATGGCGGTTTCGGTTACGACCCGATTTTTCAGCCGGACGGGTTTGCCGTTACGATGGCGGAAATGTCTGCGGAAGAAAAAAACGGCATTTCGCACCGAGGAATGGCGTTGCGGAAGATGGCGGAATGGATTGCAACTAATTTAAAGTAGTATTTCATTTAGCGGGGTTTCGATTATGGAAAAAACAAAAAAAATAGTTGCTGCAATTCTATTGGTCGCTGGCATCGTGTGCCTTTGTTTTGAAGTGTATATGATGGGTTGTTTTCTGATTATTGCCGCATTGTTGTTTCGATTTGGCAAGAAGAGGGATGGTAATGACGACGATGATGACGAACATATACAGAATATTTGGAGGATGAATAATGGTAATTAAATATGCTGATACCTCCGCCCTAAGTACGTGAAAAATATAGTTAGGGCGGAACAATCGACGATACTTCCGCCCTAAGTACCTAAAAAAACATAGTTAGGGCGGAGTTATCGCTTGTTTTTTGGAAAAATAATGCTAACTTTGCGGGTGAAAAATAATGGATTTTATTATGGTAACAAACAGTATAATAGGTCGCAAAGACGAGCAAAGCATATTTCAATCGTATATCGATAGTCCCAAAGCCGAGTTGATAGCGGTGTACGGCAGACGCAGGGTGGGAAAAACTTACCTTATCAAGAGTTTTTTCGACAATAAATTCGACTTTGCGTTTTCGGGAATGTACAACACCTCCAAGTCGGTGCAACTTGCACAGTTTCAGTCGCATTTAGAAAAATATTCAGGCAAGGCGTACAAGCGTTTCAAGGATTGGTTTGATGCGTTTGGCGAATTGCAATCATACTTAGATACGCTCCAAAAAGACCGCATTATAATGTTTTTGGACGAAATTCCGTGGTTAGACACGCCAAAAAGCAATTTTTTGGCGGCGTTCAGTCAGTTTTGGAACGAATGGGCGTCGATGAAAAACAATTTCAAACTCTTTGTCTGCGGTTCTGCAACCACGTGGATGCTTTCAAAATTCATCGGCGACAAGGGTGGATTGTACGGTCGTGTAAGTCGTTCCATTTGGCTTCGTCCGTTCAACCTTGGCGAAACCGAACAATTTCTTAGTGATGTCAAGGGTATCAAACTAAGTCGCTATCAGATACTTAAAGCATATATGGTGCTTGGCGGCATACCTTATTATCTTGATATGTTGGACAAGCGGCTGCCGTTAGAAACCAATATCGACCGCCTATTTTTTGCGGCAAATGCGCCGTTGCAACACGAGTTTGATTTCCTTTTCCGCACACTTTTCAACGAATCCGTAATTCATCAAAAGACCGTGGAACTTTTGGCAACAAAACTCAAAGGAATGACTCGTCAGGAAATACTTTCGGCGTTGAAAATCAAGAATGGCGGCTCGCTTACCGAAGTACTCGACAATCTTATCAAATGCGATTTCATACGCAAATACACCGCCATCGGCAAGACGGAACGCGAGGCTGTTTATCAGTTAACAGACTTGTTTTCATTGTTTTACCTAAGATTCTCTACCGACAATAGCGGACGTGACGAAGAATATTTCACCAACAACGTTGGCAAAGGTCCACTATCGGCGTGGAGCGGCTACGCTTTTGAGATAGTATGCCTTCTCCACCTCGCCCAAATCAAAAGGGCGTTGAGCATTGGCGGCGTAATAAGTAGTTGTCATTCTTGGAGTTGCCGTCCGTTTACAGACAATAATGGCACACAGTGGAAGGGCGGACAGATCGACCTCTTAATAGACCGTTCCGACGATGTAATCAACATTTGCGAAATTAAATACACCAACGACGAATACGAAATCACCGCCGATTACGAAGAAAAACTGCGCCGCCGTGCAACCCTCTTTGCCAACACCACCAAAACCAAAAAAGCCCTACACCACACATTCATAACGGTTTACGGTGTAATGCAAAACATCCACAGCGGCATCGTTCAATCGCAAGTAAAGGCAGAGGAATTGTTTTCTATATAAATGTTGGAAAACTATATGACAATGTTTTTGGAGAAAAACATGTCAGGTTTGGATATGGTTTATAGGTTTGATTTGACAGGATTGAGGTAATTTTTGTTGCGATACCTCCGCCCTAAGTACCAAAAAAAACGTAGTTAGGGCGGAGGTATCGCTTGTTTTTTGGAAAAGATGTTGGAAGAGTCTTAAAAAAATCTTAAAAATAAATCAAAAAAGTTTTGTTCAAAAGCAAAATTTTTTCTACATTGCGGGCGCAAAAGAAATAAATTGAAAGAGCGTTCGTTTGGGCTGACTATCAGAAATACGACCAATTTTTTTTTAGAAATTGTCAGCACTTACGAATGCTCGCATTCCGTATATAAGGGGTGCGGGCTTACTTTGTAGTAATTTCTGGGCTTTGGTCGGCCTTTCTGATAGCTATGAAGTTAGACTGCGCCCTTTCTTTTTGAGTTGTGGAATGTTAAACTTAAAAAGAAATACGATATGAAAAAGATTTTGATGTTTTTCGTGATGATGGCTTGTTTGACTGTAAATTCAATTGCACAAAAAAGCGATTTTTTCACCAAAGGCGAAGCCGAATATTCCAACAAAAACTACGAAGAGGCTGTCAAATGGTATGAAAAAGCAGCCGATGAAGGTGTCGCGGATGCCATGTACATGTTAGGAGAGTGTTATATGGGTGGCAAAGGAGTGGACAAAGACGAAAGTACGGCTTTTAATTGGTACAAGAGGGCGGCAGACAATGAAAATCGCAAAATAACAGCAAAATCTGTGCTAAAGTATGGCGTAGTGTTGGGTACAACATTGAAAAAAGAAAATGTTGGCAAGTGCTCATATAACGCATACAAAGAAGTAGCAAGGGGATACGAGCATGGAATAGGAACTGAAATAGATTTGCATGCGGCAACTGACTATTGGATAAAATCATACGAATACTATAAAGAACGCAAGCGAGACAATTCGGCGGGTCGCTCTGCATATCATGCCGGAATATGTTTCCAATTTGGCAAGCCATCCGATATGGAAGAGGCTGACAAATGGTATAAAAAAGCAGAAAAGTTGGTGAACCCGGAAACGCTCGAAAGTCTGAAGTCGCTCAAAGAAACACAAGAGATGATTGTACTCTTGGACAACCTCGCCAATACGAGCGATGGGAATGTATTCAGCATAGACTTGCAAGTACCATCATACGGTACGCTCGAGGATAATATTGTTGTACTTAATATGAGCGAATTTAAGCTCAATAACATAAGAATTTACAGCAATGGGAAAGAAATTGCATCAGGATGTGCAATCGATGCAAACGAACGTGAGGTAATAAAACGTTTTGACAACAACTTTCTTGCCAGTTTCGCTGGGAAAACATTACATATTGAATTTGAAAGTGTTGCAGCCGCAACTACTGGAAAAAACTTTGGAGCAAAACTATATGAAGCAGACCACGACATTTGCATCGAAATTTCAAACAATTTGCCCGATGACCCATCTTCAGACCAATGTGTTAGAACCGCGCCAAAATATCCTCGGAAAAATGTTTTTTACGTTGATATGACCATTTCTGAAAAAATGAAAATAGAGGATAATTTTGTCGTGAAAAACAGTACACAGTACTTACTTGACAACGTCCGTGTTTACTACAACAATGCAGAAGTCGCCACAGGCAGCATGTTTAGCCCTCACACAAGCGAAACTATACAATCCAACATCGATAATCTATCCTCGTTCTTGGGAAAGTCGCTTCGTATAGAATTTGGAAGCAAGCAAGCATATAAAGCAGATGCAAATTTGAATGTTATGGTTTATGAAAACAATCATGATTTGTACATTGAAATATATATACCAGGCGCAACGGTTGCTGTCCAAACTGAAAATACTGGTGGATTTTGGAACGGAATGTTAAAAGCATTAGAAGTAACATCTACAGTATTGGAAGGCACATCAAATGCCTTAAATGAGTATAATAATTTAACTGGCAAGAATAATACATCTGTTGCACCAACATCCTCTGGTAGTTATAATTCATCTGTCTCAAGCTCGTCTGCATCTTCATCTGCAAGCGAAAGATCATCAGAAAAAATAATAAAAGATGTGCCATGCGATAAGTGTTGTGGAACTGGGAAATGCTTTCCGTGCGGTCCTCATGGTATGGTACAATATTGTAACGGGAGTGGAAAATGTGGTTATTGCCATGGAAGAGGTATAGATATGGAATACGTCGCTCACGACCACATATGTAATCATTGTAAAGGCAAAAAAAACTGCCAATACTGCAATGGCTCTGGCAAATGCAGCAAATGTCATGGTTCTGGCAAAAAAACTGTAGATTTTGGTTATGTTGAACCTTCAACAACTAATGAGGCAACAAATAATAATTCGACAAACAATACAGTAGATGTCAGCAAGCAACTTGTAACCTGCGACCATTGTAAAGGTTCAGGAGCATGTGTTTACAATGGCGTTTATAATAATGGCAAAATCGTAGTAGAAGTAAAAAGTTGCGGAGGCACAGGACGATGCGCATTTTGCAGTATCGGACACATAAAAAATGGAGCGCAATGCAAACATTGCCACGGTACAAGAACGTGTAATTATTGCCACGGTACAAAGAAATGCTCAAAATGCAACGGTTTTGGAAAAATCCTGCGAAGAGATTTGGATGTATACCGTCGATAAGCAAGCAGGATTGAACACTCCATTCTGACATCTATATCGGCGTGCTTGTTGCCAAAGGCGGCAAAAAGACGTTCAGGGTGGCGGTGAAATAATCCGGGTAGGGATGTGGCTCGCCGCGTCCCTACATTTTTTCCGTCAGAAACTGTCGAAATCTACCTAAAAAAACATAGATTTCGACAGTTTCTGACGGATTTTTTTTATATTTGCAACCAAAAACCAACTAAAATGCAACATTCATTATGATAGGCAGGGTTAAGGAACAAAAGAAACTACTTGAAGCAATGGAAGCCGACGAATCAGCCTTCATTGCCGTCTATGGCCGTCGTCGCGTGGGTAAGACGTACCTGATAAGGGAAACTTTTGGCAACAAGTTTACATTTGCTCATACGGGGCTTGCCAAGAAAAACACTCGCGAACAACTGCATAATTTTCAGATTTCATTACGCAATCAAGGGCTGAAAAAAGCAATATTGCCTGAAAATTGGCTCGACGCTTTCGATATGTTGGCGACGTTGGTCAAGCAATCGAAGGCAAAGAAAAAGGTGGTTTTTATAGACGAACTTCCGTGGATGGACGCGCCGAGGTCGAGTTTCTTGTCGGCGTTAGAACATTTTTGGAATGGTTTTGCCTCGGCGCGTAAGGATGTCGTGTTCATAGTATGCGGGTCGGCTACGTCGTGGATTATCAACAAGATAATAAAAAACCACGGCGGTCTTCACAATAGATTGACCGGTAGGATACATTTGCAACAATTTACGCTCAACGAGTGCGAACAATATGCACAAAAACGGCATCTTGGTATGAACCGCCGTCAAATAATCGAGGCTTATATGATTTTTGGCGGTGTGCCGTATTATTGGTCGTTGCTTGACCGGGAAAAAAGTCTCGCCCAAAACATCGACGACCTTTTCTTTGCGAGGGGTGGCGAGATGCGCGGCGAATTTTCAGAATTGTATGCGTCGCTATTCCAACGTCCCGAAAAATATTTTGCCATCATCGAGGCGTTGGGCCGAAAAAAAGTAGGTATGACTCGCAGCGAGATAGTCCGCGAAAGCAATGTCCCCGACAATGGACGGCTCGCCGATATGTTGGACGATTTGGAAAATTGCGGTTTCATCCGCAGATATTCGTGCATAGGCAAAAAGAACAAAGGTGCTCTGTTTCAACTGATTGACCAATACACTCTGTTTTATTACAAATTTATGGACGGCAATCTTGGCAACGACGAACATTTTTGGACAAAAACCATCGACAAACCTGTTTATAATGTTTGGTGCGGACTTGCCTTTGAGCGTCTATGTTTGTTGCATAGCCGTCAAATTAAGGATGCGCTTGGTATTTCGGGCGTTATCAGTAGCGAATATTCGTGGTATATCGAGGGCGATGGCAATCAGTCGGGTGCACAGATAGATTTGCTCATAGACCGCAATGACGGTGTTATCAACCTTTGTGAAATCAAATTTTCCAAATCACCTTATAAGATTGATGCAAAATACGATCAGGTGCTGCAAAACAAGCGCGAACGTTTCATCGAAGCGACAGGCACGAGTAAATCGGTTGTTATTACGATGATTACTTACCTCGGTCTTGTGCGCAATTCTTACTCAAATGATATTAGAAACCAACTTACTGCAAATGAGTTGTTTGCCTAAAATTTTTCCGTCAGAAACTGTCGAAATCTACCTAAAAAAACATAGATTTCGACAGTTTCTGACGGATTTTGTAATCAATTCTCCACCTTTAAATACACCTTATCCCCTCTCCGCACCACCTGCGGCACGGGCATTGAGAATACATCGCCCTTCTTGACGCTTGGTACTGGTGCGAGGTCGAGCCTCAATTCTGATACTGTGACTTCCAACGCGCCGGTTGTTTGACCGATGAAAATAACCGTGTCGCCAACCTTCAACGCGCCAGTGTTGAGATATACCTCGGCGACAGAAAGACGCGAGTAGAAATTGTTGACAGTGCCGATGAACTCCTTGTGGAATTTGGCGCGGTTGCCGGGATGGTTGGTCCATTCGCCGAGACGTTGACCGAGATAGTAGCCGTTCCAAAAATCACGGTTGAAGACCTCGCGGAGGCGTTCCTTGTCGGCGGCGGCGCGTTCGGGCGTGTATGTGTGCGCCTGAATATCGGCGACGGCATTGCGGTAAATTTGAGTGGTGAGAGTTACATACTCCGGCGGACGGGCGCGGCCTTCTATCTTCAAAACTTCAACTCCGGCATCGAGGATTTGGTCGAGAAACTCAATGGTACACAGGTCTTTGGGCGACATAATGTACTCATTTTCAATGGCGAGTTTTTCGCCGGTTTCGAGGTCAGTGACTTCGTATCCACGACGGCAAATTTGCAGACACGAACCACGATTTGCACTACTGTTCATCTGATGGAGCGAGAGGTAACATTTGCCCGACGTTGCCACGCACAATGCGCCGTGCACAAACATCTCCAATCTAACGAGTTCGCCTTTGGGTCCGCGAATGTCTTGCGCGATGATTTCGTCGTGGATGCGTCGCACCTTGTCGAGGCTGCACTCCCGCGCCAAAACCATTACGTCGCAAAATTGCGCATAAAACTTGACCGCCTCTATATTGCTGATATTTAATTGAGTAGATGCGTGTATTTCAACCCCTTGACTAAGCGCATATTGCAACACCGATGCATCCGACGCAATGATTGCCGTAACGCCGTGAGCCTTCGCCAAATCGACAAGGCGGCG
>JAGCDD010000192.1 GCA_017651345.1 Bacteroidales bacterium
AGTGTAAACCTTTTCCGCGCCGATATGCACCTGAAAACCCGAAACGCCAGTCAACGAGCCCTGCGGGGCGCGGATGTCGGCGGGATAGTCGGGGAAGGTGCTAATGCTGTTACCTACTGTGGCAGAAATCGTTGAGAAGATGTTGCCGGCGAGTTGCATACCGTCGCCCGAATCTCCCGAAAACCTTACTACCACACTGTCCAAATTCTCTATTTTTAAATTTTCTGACATATTGTTTGTAATGATTTTTTGTTTTCAGAATTATGCCGCAAAGATACGTTTTATTCTTTAAGTAATCGTTAAATATTGTATTTTTTGGATTTTTTTTCAAGGGATTAAGAGTTTCACGTATGGCGTGGGATTGTAGAAAAAAATTTGGAAGAATAGAAAAGATTTTTTATATTTGCAACCGAATAAAACAGTAAAGACAATGCCAAACCTCAAAATATACAATTTTGGACCGATTAAGAACGCGGAATTTGATTTCAAGAAGGTCAATGTACTCATCGGACAACAGGGTACAGGCAAGAGTTGCGTCCTCAAAATAATGGCGTTCTGCCTGTGGCTCGAAAAGATATATATATCGGGTGAAATTACTGATTTGCAGCGAGATATGTCGCAGAAACAGTTTGTGGAGAAATATCTTTTGGTGTTTTACAAACTTGGTGATTTTGTAACCGTTGCCGAAAATGGATATTCTAAAATCACGTTTGATGGAGACGATGGGAACTTCAAAATTTTCATTGATTTCAAGAAAAAAGATAATAATTGGCTTAACATCATTCCGATAGATGCCCCGCAAAATTCAAAACACGTGGCGTATATCCCCGCAGAAAGATGTCTTGTCTCCGCTGTTCCAAACCTTATGGATTTGAAAATGCAAGACACTAACATATACAAATATCTTGTGGATTGGGAATACGCGCACAAAATCTACACTGAGAAAAACAAACTTAATATTCTCGGTTTGAATGCTGAATTTTACTACGACGAAAAATCAAGGACTGACTACATATCTGTAAACGACAACGGAATTACCAAAAAAATCAAATTCACTAATGCGGCAAGTGGTTTTCAGTCCGTTGTGCCGATTTGCGTGCTTATTAATTATTATCTTGGCGACAACAGGATTCTGTCAATCAAAGAAAAACAGCGTGTTGACGAATTGAAAGAATTGCTGAAATACTACATAGGGCAAGAAAACATTGCCGATGACCTTAATGACAAAATTAATACTATCGGCAAAATTCGCGACTACAACATCTTTCTCGAAGAACCGGAGGAAAACATTTTTCCCGAAGTTCAATACAGACTGATGAAGTTTTTGTTTGCGACAATGAACAACGGATATGATAATACGTTGTCGATTGCAACTCATAGCCCATACACGCTGACGGTCTTGAATAACTTTATTTATGCTGCAAAAGTCGGCAAGATAAATCAAGGAAAAGTCAACGAAGTTATTCCCGAAGTTCTTTGGCAACCGACAGAAAACGTCGCCGCATACTATTTGAATGAAGGTTCGGCAATGAGTATTATTGACGAAGAACTCGGCGAAATTGACCCCGAACTTATCGACAAGATTTCGCAAGTAATTAATCACGAATACGGAATTATTCGCAGCATTGAGTATGAAAAATAAAAAAACTAAGATAGAAACACCTCAGTATAAGATAGTAGCAAGCGAAAACTTTCCGTTTTTTAATGCCTATCACGACGATGCGTATATTTTATCGCACGACTGCCGTTCGATGGTTGCCGTAAGCGAAGAGGGGATGAAGTATATTCTCGACAATCAATCAAGAAAGGAAATTGTAGTTTACCGAATTGACAAAGGCATCATTTCAGGTGCAGTGGAGAAATGTGATTTCGGCATTTATACAGAAAACGACATTCTTTTTTTGATAGAACTAAAAAGTCCCGAGCGCGAATACGGAAAGGCATTACAACAGATTATTAATACTATCGAAATTTTGATAAAGTCTCATAACAGTCCTGTAAGCAATCTAAATGCACGAATTGTTATACATAAATATCCCAATACACTGACGGCGAAAGAACGCAAGTTGGAAAACTACATTATCAGCAATTATCATTGCGATTTGCAACACGGCACGAAAACTATGACCGAAGTTTTGCCATAATCACTTTCCCAAAATCATCCTTTCCACTTCTTCCCGTGCCTTTGCCAAAATTTCCTCAGCCTGAATCTCCAACGCCTTTGCCTCGGCGCGGATGGCGGTAATGTGGTTGGCTATTTCTTGTTGCTTTGTTTCGTCAGGTACAATGATTATTTGGCTTTTGTATTCTGACAGAATTAAATTTCTAATTCCATTTGTTTGGCTTTGCATTGAATCTGTTAAACCAATATTATGCATTGTTTTCAGATAATAATATAAGTACAACGGATTAATGTCATCCACTGAAATTTTATGCAAAAAATTGCTGTAAGCAATTGAATAATTGCTAAGTATTTCTTGCGTTAAAATACCAATGCGACCGACAGGTTGTTCATCACTTCCGCCCGATTTTTCGATAATCAAATCATCGGGTTGGATATTCATTTTTTTCAATTTGGAATTAAGAATATAACGGTACTTGACACGCGAGTTATCCAATTTGAGATTATACTTGTTGTCAAATTCAGTTGCCCGAAGAACCAAACATTTTGTATATATTTCAAAATCTAAATCCTGATTTTCCACATCTTCGCCCCAATCGCCTGAACATTCGTTTACTATAAAATCATTCAGAGGTTGTTTTTTGTATGGAGATTTCACAATCGAATCTTTAAGATTTTTTACTTTATTGCAATAAGATTTCGGGTCAAGCCTTTTGCCAATCACTGCCTTATAATCCACCAAAAACATTTTCTTAACCTCATCTTTGGGCAAAGTAATTCCCAACTCGTTCAAAAGATATGAATCTATTGAAGCAAGTTTTTGTTTTGACAACGCAAGTTTTACGCGACGCAATTTGAGTGCAGTGTTGTATTTGTCAATGATTTGCTGTTGGACTG
>JAGCDD010000193.1 GCA_017651345.1 Bacteroidales bacterium
AATAATAAAAGTTTGACTATGAGAACGTTTTTTAAAAATTTGATTTCAATCATTAAAACTAAGCTTCAAGCCTTGTCGTTTCGTACAGGTGTGATTGTGTTGCTTTTGTGCATTCCGTTTTATATCCTATCTTTTGCGCAGATGGGTTTAAGTTTTTTAAGTCCTTCTACCAAAACAGTTTTATGGGTAATATTTTTTGGACTTGCCAAAACTTTTCAGTATTCGGGCATTACAATTCTCGGAGTTGAAGGCGTTAAAAGGTTTAAACAAAAATTTTGGTTTTCGAGAAAAAAGTAGAATTTGTTCATATTTTTTTTTATTATTTTTGCTTTAAAACAATTTATTGTGTATATTTGTTGCACAAAAAATATTAGTAGATATGAGCAATATTTTACCCATAAGTTTCAACGCCTTGTATATTTTTGCAGGCATAGTTTTATTAGAATTTATTGTGTTTCTGATATTTGTATCGAAACGTAAACTTAATATCCTCCGTGGATTTTTTGCAGTGCTCTGCGGTAACGCACTTACCACAGCGTTTTGCTTTTTCCTTCCGGCGGGTAATGGTCAAGAGCTTGGTTTTGGTTATTACGCTTGGATGACTTTTGCTTTTGCTCTTGCAGTAGTGTTTGAATGGCTTATTTATATTGCTTTTTATCGCAATCGCGAAAACCGTGTTTCTAATACACGATTCTTTTTCTGTTCGTTAATTGCAAATTTTGTTTCGTTTGCAGTATTAGCCTTGCTCGCTGTTCGAGGTCTAATTAGTTAGTAGAACGTTTGTTATTAAATTTATTATTATAAAAAAAAACTCACTATTTTTGGTAGTGAGTTTTTTTATTGCTTGTTGTGTCTAATCTGATAACTAATATGTGTTGCCAGGATATGCTTTCAAACCCTCTTCAAGACATTTGAGTGCCTTTTGGAGGTCGTCGGTGTTGATTACGTATGCAAGGCGCACTTCGTTTTTGCCAAGTCCCGGAGTGGCATAGAATCCAGCTGCAGGAGCCATCATAACTGTCTGATTCTCATAACGGAATGTCTCTAACATCCAACGGCAGAATATTTCGCTGTCGTCGATTGGCAAACGTGCTATGGTGTAGAATGCTCCTTTGGGCATCGGACTGCTTACGCCTGGAATCTTGTTGAGTCCGTTGATAAGGCAGTTGCGACGTTTAACATATTCTTCTCTAACCTCTTGAAAATACGATTCGGGTGTGTCGATAGATGCCATTCCCACCAACTGTCCAAAATAGGGAGGACTTAAACGCGCTTGTGCAAATTTCATCAACGTATCTAATACCTCTTGATTTTTGGTAATTACAAACCCTACACGGATACCACATTCACTATAACGCTTTGATGTACTGTCAATTAAAATAGTGTTTTGTTCCAAACCTTCAATCTGCATCATCGAATAGTGTGTGCTGCCGTCGTAGCAAAAATCGCGGTAAACCTCGTCGGCAATGATGTAAAGGTCGTATTTGAGAGCAAGGTCTTTAATCTGCAAAAGTTCCTCTTTAGAATAGAGATAACCTGTTGGATTGTTGGGGTTTGAAATAAGTATTGCACGAGTTTTTGCAGTGATTTTTTTCTCAAACTCACTAATAGGAGGGAGGGCAAAACCGTCTTCAAACGACGATTGTATTGGTACAACCTTTGCGCCCGCCATTGTGGCGTAACTGTTGTAGTTGGTGTAGTAAGGTTCGGGAATAATTATCTCGTCGCCAGGGTCCATAGTGCTCATTAGCACGTAGATAAGTCCCTCGCTTCCTCCGAACGTTACCATTATCTGTTTGTAATTAATGTTGATACCCATGCCTGCATATTGCTTGGCAAGTGCACGGCGATACGATTCAAATCCCGCTGAATGGCAGTATTCTACTACTTTGCCTTTGTACTCTTTGAGTACGGCAAGGGCGTGCTCTGGGGTGTGAATGTCGGGCTGACCGATATTTAAATGGTATACTTTTACTCCTTCTTGTTTTGCTTTTTCTGAAAATGGTACAAGTTTTCGTATTGGTGAGGCAGGCATTATTTTGCCTGTCCGTGAAATATTTGGCATAATTAAATTTGATTGTTAATTGTTGTTTACGTATTCCACGTTGCCCCTTATCGACAGTATCACCGGCGAGTTTTTGGCGTTGGAATACACCGAAATTGTTTTAGAAAACGACCCAATGCGCGACGAGTCGTATTTAACTTTGATAACGCCTCTGCCCTTGCTCGGAATGGGTTCTTTGCTCCATTCGGGAGTGGTGCAGCCGCAAGATGTTGCCACGTTGGCAATTACGAGAGGCTCTTTGCCTGTGTTTACAAACTCGAACGAATAGCTGATGTCGGATCCGCTTTTCATTGTGCTGAAATTGTGTTCGGTGTATTTGAATGTCATCTCAACACCGTCTTGAATTGAGGCTTCGAGTTTTGCAAGCGAGTCGGCTATTGCCGCCTCTTTCGCCGCTTGTTCTTGTTTTATCTGTTTTTTGGTTTTCTTCTGTGCCGATGCTTCTGTGCAGAATACCGCTGAAACCATCAGCGCGACTACTGCTGTCAATAATAATTTTTTCATAATGCGAATTTTTAATGGTTGTATTACTTTAAACTATTTGACACTAATTTTATTATATAGTTTAATATTTTTTAGCATTACAAAGTGTGTACCACCAGTCCGCTGCGGAGTTTGGGCTCAAACCAGGTGGTCTTGGGAGGCATAATGTTGCCGGTGTCGGCAATATCGAGCAATTGTGCCATGCTCACGGGATACATTGCAAATGCTGCTGCCATCTCGCCGCTGTCAACACGTTTTTTGAGTTCGCCAAGTCCGCGAATACCGCCTACAAAGTCGATTCGCTTAGATGTGCGAAGGTCGGTGATGTTTAATATCGGTTCCAAAACCTGCTTGGTGAGTATTGTAACGTCGAGAACGCCGATTGGGTCAGAGTCGTTGTAAGTGCCTTTTTTGGCGTTGAGACTGTACCAGATGCCGTCTAAATAGAGGCTCATTTCGTGAAGTTTGGCAGGACGGTAGATTTCTGCGCCCTTGTTTTCAATGATGAACGATGCTGAGAGTTTCTCTAAGAACTCTTTGCTGCTCAGTCCGTTGAGGTCTTTGATCACGCGGTTGTAGTCCATAATCTTCAGCTGGTTGTCGGGGAAAATCACAGCCAGGAAGTAGTTGTAATCCTCGTTGCCGGTGTGATTGGGGTTTTTGGCTTTGCGCTCCAGACCTACGCGTGCTGCTGCTGCTGTGCGGTGGTGTCCGTCAGCAACGTA
>JAGCDD010000194.1 GCA_017651345.1 Bacteroidales bacterium
AAAAAAACAAATGAAAAAAATCATTTTTGGCGCATTGTGTGCAAGCATGCTACTTGCAAGTTGCAGCAGCAAGGAGGAAGGCACAATCAATGGCGTGTTCTCGGTAAGCGAGACTCAGAAAGTGAAGTTTTCGAGCGGAAACTTCCAGTATGAAAAGGCTACCAAGACCTGCAAATTCGCAGACCATCAGTGGGATGTTGTGCTTGGCGATAAGGGTTATGGCTCTGACACGTATGAAAAGGCAGAAGTCCTTGATATGTTCAGTTGGGGCACAGGCGAGAATCCGAGAATCGAAAGGCTCAAACCCGAATCAATCTTCACCGACTGGGGCACCAACAAAATCGCCAATGGCGGCAGTGACTCGTGGCGCACACTGACATCGGAAGAGTGGGTATTTCTGTTGCAAAAACGCGCCAATGCTCTCTCCCTTCTGGCATACGGCTCGGTTGATAATTCTCAAGGTATTATCCTCTTGCCCGACGATTGGAAGTTGCCCGAAGGTGCAAAATTCGCGTCGCTTGCCGACACCGCTAAAAATGTTGGCGGTGATATACAAATCAAAAAGATGCCGCGCGATGCCGACCTCACTAAACTCAATGCCTACTCTGTTGCAGACTGGGCTAAGATGGAAAACGCTGGTGCGGTGTTCATTCCGTTCACAAAGTGGTATGCCAATAATGAAACCCCTGTTTATGGCTACTACTGGACAGCTGACGGAAAACAAATGTATTTCCAGCACAACACCATCTATGCCAAAGGAACAAGCGACTGCACAGGCAGACAGAGGAGTGATTATTACTACAAGGCGGTTCGTCTCGTCAAGGACGTGAAGTAATCCTCATTGCAGTTTTCGGAAACCAACTGACAATTTTTCAGTGCCGCAGAGCCGATTTTTCCATGAAATCGCCCTGCGGCATTTTTTGTGTCATGCTGTCGGTATATTTATTATTATGTTAATTAAATCTTTGGTCTTGTCGGCGAGGAACAGCGGGATGTTCAGGAGGTTGCCGTTGAGGTTGAGGTTTTTCATACTGTAACGTATGCGGATTTTGGGGTCGTATTTCTTTTGGTATTCGATGAGGCTTTTGCCAACGGTGTTGGTGTCGGCTTTCACTTCTATCGGGATTATTTCGTTGCCGATGTTCAGTATGAAATCTATCTCCGCCGTGTTGCCGCTCGTCCAATACCGCAAATTTTTGTTGTATTGTGATACAAGGCTTTGCAACACATAATTTTCGGCGAGTGCGCCTTTAAATTCGGCAAATCCTTGAGCATCAGAGGTATAGACTGTGGCGTCCATTTCGGCGAGTGTGCGCAGGATGCCTTGGTCGAGGCAGTAAATCTTGAATGACGATAGGTCGTCGTATGCTTTGAGTGGCAGGGCGATTTTGTTGACGGAGTTCACTTTATATATAAGGCCGGCGCGTTCTATCCATATCAGCGCGTCCTCATATTCGCGGGCGCGTGCACCTGTGCGGACGAGTTGATAGACGAATTTTTTGTTTTCTTTCGCCAATTGGCTCGGCACCGATTTCCATATAAGGTCTATTTTGTTGGCGGTGGCGGGCGATGTATGTTTGATGAAATCGCTCGAATAATCTTTCAAGATGTTTGACAATATTTTGTCAACATTGTTGATTCCGTTGGTTATCAATTCGTTGGCAGCTTCGGGCATTCCGCCGCTTATGCGGTATGCGGTGAAGTTTTCGCTGAGTTTGTCAAAGAAAAAGTCGGGTAGGGGGGCGATGGTATTGATGTCGCAATAATAACGGTAGGCGTTGATATCTCTCGCCTCCAAAAACTCGCTGAATGTGAGCGGATACATATCAAGGTGATCCACTTTGCCAACGGGAAACGATTGCCCGGGATGGTTGAGATATACGCCGAGCAACGACCCAGCGCACACTACGGCGTATTGTGGCGCGTCCTCGCAAAAATATTTCAATGACTGCAAAGCGTCGCTGCACTCCTGAATTTCGTCGAGGATGATGAGCGTCTTTTGCGGCTCTATTTTGCTGCCGTGTATGTACGAAAGTTGTTCTATGAGGCGCAGCGGGTCGCGTGTGGTGGCAAAAAGTTGCTTTACCGACTTGTCTTTGTCGAGGCTGAAATATGCCGTGTCGTCAAAATAAAGCCGTCCAAATTCTTTGAGCGTCCACGTTTTGCCCACCTGCCGCGCCCCCGAAAGTATCAACGGTTTGCGCGAGGGCGATTGTTTCCACGCCGTGAGGTCGTTTATGATAGTCCTTTTAAACATCGTCTGGAAGTGTTATGTGTTTTGAAGTGTCAAAAATGTGATTTTTTACACATATCAAGTATGAAAAATGTGATAAAAATCACACTTTCCATACTTGACGGCAAAGTTATGGATAAAAGTTGGGTTTTGCAAACGTTGCCGGAAGATTTTGTTGATTTTTCAGTGTTTTTTTGTTTACGATTGGAAAAATGTTGTTATATTTGGGGTCGTATTAGTATGGACAACATTGATTAACAAAATAACTGTAATGAAAGACTTAACACTTGACATTTCAAAGGCGTTTGGTTTCGTTTCTGAAAACGACTAC
>JAGCDD010000195.1 GCA_017651345.1 Bacteroidales bacterium
AGCATACGGAAATAGAGGAGCAGTGTATTTTTCGCTATGCGCGAAGTATTGGAAGATGTTTCGGGTATCTACAGTGAGTTGATTTCTTTTTCAGACAATCCTGTCATTTTTGCAATGTCGGAAGTTGACATTCCGTATTGCTTGAGATTGCGAGCGATTTCGAGAGTTTTTTGCAGTTCTCCTTCTGCTCTGCCTTCCGCTCTGCTCAATTCCGCATCAAAGACACGTGCTTTTTCATATCTTACAGCATCCCAAAACTTGTCGTATGCTTCCAATTGAGCCTCGGTAAAGGCTGATTGTTCTACAAGTTCCAATGCCTCTTTGATATTTTTGTCGGCAATTAGTTCAGGTGCGGGTTCTATGGTATTCTCATCGATTTCTGTGAGGAAGCGCAACCATAACACCGACATTTTCTTGTCTGCCAGTGTTTCTGGCTTAAATTTTGGCAGCTCTACAAATGTCAGATGCAATCCGTCAATGACAAGTTTGGTATCCTCATCGCAGACAAAATGATAATTGTATATGCATACATTAGATTTTGGCTCGAATACTTCGTTGACCAAATTAAGCGAATAGACAGGCTGCAAGAGGTCGTAGCGTTTGCTTTTGCCCAATTGTTTTACGTATGCTTTTGACGCATTGAACATTACACGCTGCTTGAATTCGTCTGACCATACAGTTTGCATTTCCACGATGAACTGCCGTCCAAAATTGTCCTTGCAGCGGACATCAACGATGCTATTTTTTCTGAATGGTGTTTCTGGTACTAACTCCGATGGCAAATACTCAACTGAAAGAATCTCCTCGCCCTGCTTCAACGGCAACAGAGCATTGAGAAAGCTTATTGTCAAGTCTTTGTACTCGCCAAACACCTTCTTGAAGGTCAAATCTGCTTTTGGGTCTAAGTATTTTGCCATGGTCTTGCTCATTTGTAATTACAACCGCAAATATAGACCTTTTTATTATATCCGCCAAATTTTTTTTCCGCCGGATGGCAATTATGTATTTTTAATAATTAATGCATTATGCATTGATCCTCCTTATCCACGCCCCTGGCACATAAGCCGTCGCGTACCTACCCACCCCCTGCAGCTCCACAAACACCCGTTTCTGATGCTTGTACTTCATCACGATTCCTTCAACTCCTGCAAACGGCCCGCCGATGACGACGACACGGTCGCCAGAAATCAAAGAAGGAACTTCATTTTGCCGCACAATAATGTTTTCGTTGCCGGATTCTACGATGATTTTGAAACTCTCCATCTGCCTTTCGGGGACGGTGAGGAAATCGTTGGTGCCGTAGGAATTTGTGGAAAAGTGATCATAATAGGGTGTCATTCCAGCGAGGAACCTGCGGTATTGAAGCAGGGCGCGGAAGTCGTTCAGTGTGGAGCGCAGAAACAAGAGTCCTGTGTCCAAGGGCTTGTCGGCGATGTATTGTGTGGGGTTGTTGAAATCTTCGTTGGTGTATTCGATGTGGCGGAGGAGCGGGAGATAAGGTTCGAGGTTGTCATCTTTGAGGGAGACGAGTTTGTCGTAAATTTGCTGTGCGCGATGGTGTGTGGCGCGTATTGGAAACCAGTATCTCTCGTTTGGCAAAAGGGCAATTCTAACCGACTTCCCGAAATTGTCGTTCTCTCTTTCGGGATTCGTGCAGACATTCTGATTTGATGCCGCGCTGTCGGACGTGCCGCTATGGAATTGGTTCAAGATTGCCATTTCGATTGACAAATTTTGATTACCGGCCAAAATAATTAGTAATGGAAAACTCCATTCCATTTTTGCCGCTGCAAAGGTATGTAATATTTTTAAAAATGTCAACCGTTTTTTTTTTTTTTGAAAAGCATACTTTACATTGATTTTACAAGTATCTGAATGTCAAAAAATTGAATACTAAAAATTTTAGCAACATTTTTTTGTAAGTTTTTGTGCGGCGTTACCGAAATGTCATTTTAATTGTTTAGTTTTGCGTCCGACTTACTTGCATTAGCAACCAAATGAAAAAAATTATGCGACAAATCTTTTTAATATTGTTTCTTATATTACAGACGTTGAGAGCATTAGCCCAAAACGACGGCGGTATCATCGACGAGGTGCTTACCGACGCTGCCGAATCGGGCGATGAAGAATCCGAGGAAACCGCCGAGATGGATTGCGAATACATTGAAAGCATCACCGATTCTAAGATTGACATCAATACATTAAATATCAACGATTTGCAGGCAATTCCAATCTTAAATGCAATTCAGATTGGCGACATATTGGCATATCGGCGGCAATATGGCGACATTGTAAGCCTCGGCGAACTCAAAGCGATTGCGTCGTTGACACCTGAAAATATAATGCAGATAAGTCGTTATGTAACAGTGGATTACAGTACATCACACCGTCGCCAATATACATTGCGCAAATCGTTGAGCAAGGGGCGGCATTATATTTCGTCTTTCAATAAGATGGTCTTGGAGCGTCAGGCGGCTTACATTCCCGACAGCACCGGCAATGCCAAGTACAACGGCGGCAGGATGCGTTGGTGTCTGAAATACCGTTACAAATTTCAAGACCGCGTGGTGTGGGGAATCACCGCCGAGAAAGATGCGGGCGAAAGGTTGGGATTCGGCGATTATAAATATGGATTCGATTATTATTCTATATTCTTGAAAATCCGTCAATTAGGCATTATTGACCAACTAATCCTCGGCGACTACTCAGTGAGGTTTGGGCAGGGATTGATGTTGGGCGGCGGATTTTCGATGGGTAAATCGATGAATGGCAGCAATTACAACAACTGCTCCCAAATCCGCGAATATGGCTCCGTGAATGAAAACCGATATTATCGTGGCGCGGCGGCTACTGTGAAGGCGGGCAGGGTTTCGATGACCGCTTTTGGCAGCGCAAATCTCGTGGACGCATCGTGCGAAGGTGCTGAATTTCATTCTTTTAGAACTGACGGCTACCATCGCACCACCCACGAAATCGACAACAAGGACAATCTCCGCGAAACAATCGGCGGCATTATTACCGAATGTCGTTTGGGGAAATTTCAGATAGGCGCGGCGGCGATGTATTATGGTTATGACAAGCAATTTGTGCCGCGCCAACAACTCCGCTACGCCAATATGAGAAGCGAAAAGGAGGGCTTCGGCGCGTCGTTAACATACCGCTACGACAGCCGGAAGGTGAGCGTTTATGGCGAGACGGCAGTGGACAAATGCGGCAACATTTCCACTATCAACGCCGCCGACCTGCGCCCCGCCGAAAATTTTAGGCTGAGGGTTTTGCATCGTCATTATTCCGAAAAGTATCAGACATTCAAGGCGTTGAGTTTTGGGCAGACATCTCGCGCCAACAATGAGGACGGCGTTTATGCTGGCATTGCCGCCGAGCCGTGCAAGTGGTTGAGCGTGGACGGTTGGATGGACGTTTTCAAATTGCCGTGGGCTGGCGCGTACAATAAAATGCCGGCGTCGGGCAACGAGGCGATGCTGCAATGCAAATTTCGTGTCAACCGCCGTTACAATCTGACTATCAGGCTCAAACACAAGGAACGCAACAATTCGGATGTTGACGACGACATCACAAAAACTGGATATTTGAAGGTGAGCGGCATTTATAAACCGTCGGATGTTTTGACGCTAACAACGACGGCACAATGGAGCCGTTGCAACACGGGCGAAGACAGCAAAGAGCACGGATATTTGATTTATGAAGATGTCAAGTGGAGCGCAAAGTCTGTACCGCTGACAATTTCAGCGCGATATGCCTTGTTTTCAGCACCTTACAGCGCAAGGATTTATGCCTTTGAAAGCGATGTGAGCGGTGCATTTTCATCGCCGGGATATTTTTATGAAGGGCAACGTTTTTATATTGTTGCGGGCTGCAAAATCGGCAAGCAAGCAACATTACAATTAAAAATTTCACAATGGCAATACTTTGACAGGCAAGTGATTAGCAGCGGCGATTCCAAAATTGACGGCAATCACAAAACAGAATTATGTATGTTTTTCAAATATATTTTTTAACTTTGTTGATTATTAAAACCAATCAAAAAAAACGAAATGAAAATGAAAAAAAACATACTTACGATGTTGGTATTATTTGCCGCGCTATCGTTTGCGGGCTGCAAAGCGCAAGAAACTTGCACGCACCTCATATATGGTCGCAAGGCGTTGCAACCCAAATATGTGCGCATTATCGACAGCCTTGTCAACGACGCAATCACGCGCCGCACAATGCCGGGATGCCGCATAATTGCCGTCAAAAATCAATACGTAATCTTCAATAAGTCATACGGTTATCTTGATTACGACAGCATCCAACCCGTCAACGATTCTACGATGTACGATGTGGCATCGGTAACGAAAATGGCGGCATCGGCGTTATTGTTGATGAAACTTTACGAAGACCGAAAAATAGACCTCGACGCCAAACTCTGCGAATATTATCCCGGCTTTGAAGACAACGGCGCAACTCTCCGCGACGCCCTTGCGCATCAGGCAGGTCTGAAAATCGGCATCGACATCAAAAAACTCGAACCCGAACTCTACAAATCCTGCGTCCTCGACAGCAATTACAACGCAAGCATTGCACGGCGCAAGATTTGTCAAGATGTCCAAAATCAACCAATGAAACAGCCCGGCGAATACTTGTATTCTGACCTTGGATTTTTTTTCTACCCCGAATTTGCGAGCAGGTTTTATGGTTTGTCGTTCATCAACTTTTTGAACGAGTGGTTTTATTATCCATTGGGAATCAAGATGTTGTATAATCCATTGGACAAATATCCGCCCGACAATATCGCGCCGACAGAAGTGGATACCGTTTGGCGGCGACGCACCGTGAGAGGCTCTGTACACGACGAAATCGCGGCAATGATGGGCGGCGTATCGGGACACGCGGGACTTTTTGCCACAGCCGGCGACCTCGCAATCCTGATGCAAATGTTCCTCAGCAGCGGTGAATATGGCGGCATCCATTTCCTAAAACCCGAAACAATAAGTCTTTTCACTTCGCAACAATTTGAGAACAACAGGCGCGGTTTGGTGTTTGACAAGCCGGTAATCGACACCACACTCAACGGCACACCGAGCAAGCGGGCGAGCCGCGCAAGTTTTGGGCATACGGGCTTCACGGGCCCTTTCGTATGGGCTGACCCGCAAAACAAACTCATCCTCGTTTTTCTGACCAACAGCGTCTATCCCAACCGCTCGATGCTGATTGCAAAACTCGACCTGCGGACAAAGATTCACGACGTTTTTTACGCCGAAGATTTGACAGGAAAAAATTAGAACAATTGAAAAATAATTCATAACTTTACGGCGCAAAAAATCATTGAGCAATGTTGGAAGAAGAACTCAAAAACAGGATTTGGCAGCGTTATTTTAAGAAATACGACTGCGCGGGCATCATCAAGCGGATAGATTTTACAGTGAAATCTGTTCGCAGTGACGACGCGCACCCCGACGAGTACCTCTTGTGGGCGGAAGCCAAACAGCAGCCGACAGATGTTTACCGGATGTTGGCTCAACTCATCGTTACCATCAAGCAGGATGCCTACAACATTCTCCCGCCCAAATTCATCGGCTGTTTCGACAACGAGAAAATCGCCTTCGTGGAATACAACGAGGTGTTGCCAATATATGCCCTCAATGATTTCAATTGGACGCAGACGCCATCGCAGGTAGATGACAAGAGTGTGGCTATCGTCAAGGCACACGTCAACAAAACCAAAATAATATCTTTCAACTACGGCGAGGATGACGACGAAATCCACAATTTCATAGAGCAAAATTTTGTGGAAGGCGGTTCGTTGTTGTCAACTTTCATCGACAAAAACAACTTCATTTTCGTCTATCAAAAATGGCGCAAACTTGTGATGCCGTCCATCAACGCCGATTGGAAAAAACTTCAAGAAAACTACAAGATATACGACCGCGATTTTTTCTTGGCGGAGCTCAATATCGACGACAACAACACCCCCGACATCACCGACGACAAGACCGCGTACCCCAATTTTTATATGACATTCGACGCCGCCGCGCCCAAATGCTACCAACTCACCCGCAAGGACAATTTTGGCATCGACATTACATATAATTTTGGATTCAAAAACGGTGGCTTGGAAAAATACACAGAGTTTTGGAAACGTTACAAGCGACCACCACGCAATGTGTATTGGAATTACATTATATCAAGGCTCGATTTGCTTGTGCCACAGGACGTTAGGGAAAGAAAAGGGGCGTTTTTCACCCCACAAATTTGGGTGGAAAAATCGCAACAATATTTGGCAAACATCTTGGGCAAAGATTGGCAAGACGAGTATTATATATGGGATTGCTGCGCCGGCACAGGCAATCTGCTCAACGGTCTTGTAAACAAGTACAAGATTTTTGCATCTACCATAGACCAACAGGACGTGGACGTGATGAAAGACCGCATCAAAAACGGCGCAAACTTGTTGGAAGGACACGTTTTTCAGTTTGACTTCCTGAACGACGCATTTTTGCCGCAGGGCAAGACCGCCATCGAAAACACACAATACGGTCAAGTGATTCACCAAGGCAAACTTCCTCAATTGCTGTACGAAATACTATCGGACGAGGAAAAACGTAAAAAATTAATCATTTACATCAACCCTCCATACGCGGAGCCAAGTTCGTATGGCGACCACAGCAAACCGCAGGTAGCCAACCTCAACGGCGTATTCCAACGTTTCAATAGCGTGATTGGTGCGGAGGCATTGCAGGAACTCACAGCGCAGTTTTTTACAAGGGTTCACCACGACATTCCGGGATCGTTGTTGGCGTCATTCTGCACACCAAAGTTCATAACGTCGCAAAAATTCGACAAGTTCAGGCAGTTTTTCAAGGCAAAATTTCTGAAAGGCTTTGTCTGCAAGGCAGAAACATTCGACAACGTGAACGGCAAGTTCCCGATTGGATTTTATGTTTTTTCGCTACAACAAGCGGACAATGTGCTTAAAAAAATCGTTGTGGATGTTTTTGACAACGACAAGACAATTACCAACAGCATCAAAATCGGCAAAAAAACATTCACGTCCGTCAAGGGCAAATCAATCGCGGAGTGGCGCAAGACTTTTTACGACTTGCAAAACGAACCGATAGGATACGCCATTATCGTTGGACCATCGATGCAGAGCAACAACAACACATTCTTCACAAGCAAGCCCGCCGATAGTTACCTCAAAAAAGGAATGGTTGCCAACATAACGGCAAACAACGTAATCGAATTTGCAATCTATTTGGCGATAAGGCAATGTGTATCAGCTACTTGGCTCAACGACAAGGATAATTATCTCAGTCCGTCGCCCAAATACAAAAAAGATTCTGAATTTCAGACCAACTGTCTTATTTATAGTATTTTCCATACACAAAACCGAATTTCGTCAGCCGATGGCGTCAACCATTGGATTCCGTTCACAGAAACAGAAGTGGACGCCAAGGAGGAGTTTTCGTCGCATTTTATGTCAAATTTGCTTGCTGGCAAAACTAAAATCAAGGAAATTACAAACCTTTTTGGCAGCAATTCGACACAAACTACCATTAAGTTTTCTCCCGAATCCACTGCCGTCCTCAATGCCGGGCGCGAACTTTGGCGGTATTATCACACGATGGAGGCGGCAAGGGCTAATGCAAGCCTTTATGACATCAAGGATTTTTTCCAAGGGCGCGACAAGAGCGGCAAAATGAACGCCTCATCCGATGACAAACATTACACCATTCTTATGGACAACCTGAAATCCGCCCTTTGGGAATTGGGCGAATGTATCAAGCCAAAGGTTTATGAATACGGATTTTTGGAGTAGAGGATTTGGCAAAGGTAGCCGCCACTACACAACGTTTACTTAGAATTGGAAATAAATAAACGGCTGCACTTCCTCGCCCTGCAACTGCACAACCAATTGCATTACAACGAGTAACACCAAAATTTTGATGAAGATGTTGCACTTGACGAACCAATCCTGAATCTTG
>JAGCDD010000196.1 GCA_017651345.1 Bacteroidales bacterium
GCTGTAAAAAAGGTTACATTCTACAAGTCGTCGTTTCCGGCACGGTACAACGGGCGTGTTTCGTCGATTGTGGATGTGCGCACCAAAGACGGCGATATGCAGGAATTTCACGGCACTGTGGCAACGGGTATTTTGTCGTCGCGGTTAAATCTTGAAGGGCCGATTTTCAAGGGCCGCACATCGTATAATGTTTCGGCTCGCACCACGTATATGACTTTTCTTGCATATCCGTTTATGAAAAAATTTATGCAAGACGAGTTTTTTACATATTTTTTCTATGATGTTAATGCAAAAATCAACCACAAGTTTTCGGACCGCGACCGACTTTATGTAAGTTTCTACAAAGGCATTGATAAGTTTGAATACGGCGGCAAAACCGATGTTGAAGATTGGGGCTACAAAACCGACGATACAGGCAAAAACATTCCTATTACTTACCACAACAAGGGTCAAGACGACGTATACCTAAATTGGGGGAACACCATCAGCACAATGCGTTGGAATCATGTTTTTTCGTCGCAACTGTTTGCCAACACTACCCTTATTTACAACCATTACGATATGAACACCGGCTATCACGAGGAAACCAAACTCACTGGCGATGTTAATCGTTACCAATATTCTAAATCTAATTTTGGTTCGGAAATTACCGACTATGGCGCAATTATAGATTTTGACTATATGCCATCGCCTCGCCATGCCATCAAATTTGGAGCAAGCTACACTTACCATAATTTTGCACCCGAAACACTTATTACAAAGGAGATTGACAAAGATAGCGAACGTCCCGACGAAAATGTCGACACCGTAATGAGCCATGCCCACAGCCGTCCGCACTATGGCAACGAACTTTCGGTTTATGCCGAAAACGATTGGAAAATTTCTTCAAATTTTTCTTTAATGCCTTCGTGTGCAATTACGCTGTTTAACATCGACCATAAAAATTTCATAAATATTCAGCCGCGTTTTTCTATGAAGTATGATTTCTTAGAAAATTGGGCAATGAAAGCTTCGTATTCGCGGATGAGTCAATGCGTTCACTTGCTAACATCTACACCAGTATCGATGCCCACCGACCTTTGGGTGCCAATTACCCAAAAGTTAAAACCCGAAACTTCTGATTTGTTTTCTATAGGGTTTTATTACACAGGGTTAAAAATGTGGGATTTTTCGATAGAAACATATTACAAGTATCTCAACAACGTGGTAGAATACAAAGACGGCAAATCTTACGTAGGCTTTGCCGGTTCGTGGGAAGACCTTGTGGCTCTCGGCACTGGCACATCAAAAGGTATAGAATTTATGATAGAAAAAACTTCGGGCAAAGCCACAGGTTGGATTTCGTATACATTGAGCAAATCTGACCGCGATTTTGCAGAAAATTCTGGCGTAAATTTTGGCCGCAAGTTTCCCTTTACTTACGACCGAAGACACAATGTTTCAATTGTTTACACACAACGTTTTGGCAAAAGATTTGAACTTGACGCCTCGTGGACATATTACAGCGGAGCTCATGCCACACTTGCCAAAGCCAAAGAAACTGTGCTTTACCCCGACTATTACGATGACGAAGAATGGGGAGGTAGAGGACTTATACAAACCAATGAAACCAAAACGGATTATGTTGTAAACAAAAACAACTATACACTTCCGGCAGTGCACATGCTCAACATTGGCATCAGTTTTCACGAACAGAAAAAACGCTGCGAAAGAATTTGGAATTTTTCGTTTTACAACGCCTACAACCGCAAAAACGCCAACTTAGCCCGCATTAAGCACGAAGACGAAAGGCTGAGATTGCAAAAAATCACAATTCTTCCGCTTATTCCATCGTTTACATTAACCTATAAATTCTAAGAAAATGAAACGCATATTTTCAATGATTTTTTCTGCATTACTATTAATAGGCTGCAACACTTACGAAGATATAACATTAGACGAAACTGTTGGCACGCTCGGCATTAACGGATTTCTGTATTCGCAATGCGACACCAACAAAGTGCTTGTTACGCTAACGGGCATAGGCAGTCCCGCGCCGGTAAAAAACGCCACGGTAGAACTCCGCGTAAACGGACAACTCTGCGAAACCAAAACCGCATCCGATTCGCTGCAAGGCAAATACTACGGACTAAAAACAATCTTCAACCCCGGCGACCATATCCGCGTAGATGTTTACTACGGCAACCAACACGCTTACGCCGAAGATGTCTGCCCAGCCGCGCCCAAAGACCTCGATGCCGCCGTAGAATTTGAAGAAAACTACGCCTACCGCGATGCCTACGACGAGTTTGAAATTGACGACCTTTATAAAGTAACCATGAGTTTTGCCGATGCCGACGGCTCAAAAGAAAACTATTACAGAGTTTCGCTCGACAAGCATTATGGCTACGAAGGCATTGTAGAAAAAGTTGAAAGCAAAACCATTTATGTAGAATATGAAAATTATCCCGAAGATAATTATTCGTACACTATGGATACCGTTTATTATTGTCACGGCATCAAGCATTTGCACCGCAGCGGAATAGCCGACATTGCCAACTACATCACCACTTACGAAAACAATCCCGAACTTCGCCCCGAAGAACGCATTTACGACAGCTATTTTTGGGACGATGTGTGCAATTATTTCCGCATTTTTAAAAACACGAGTTTTGCAGGTGGACGCTGCACCATGACTTTTCACGAAGATGTTAACTTTGCCGACTACAACCACATCAGAGATTACGACAAAAATGGAAGGAAAGTAAGATATTGGCACGACAAAAAATATCCAACGCCGCCATCAGAATTCAAATATTCCACCGACGAGGAGTTAAACGACATACCAACCTATTTTTATTATGAAACAGTTTCGGTTGAGAGCTATTCGGCGCAAGGTTACGAACTGTTGCAAACATTAAATTCCTACATATCAGGGCAATACACGATAAGCGAACTCACTGGCAGCGTTAAAATGTATTCAAATGTTTCGGGCGGCACAGGCTACATAGCGGCAGCAAGCCGTATAACCAAGGTAGTAAAAGTAATCGATGGCTACCAACCCGAACCGATAAAAGAAGAAGAGGAGGAAGATTACGAAGATTTTTAATTGACAATACCAATGAATAAAAAATAATTACTAACTTGCACCTCAAACAAGTGATTTTTTAACAAACTTAATATGAACAAGTTAGCAATTTTTGCCGCAGCGTCAGCTCTATTTTTGGCTTCGTGCGGAACGCCGCAACTCTCCAACATCGTGGATGTGGAGGGCGGACAAATTGAGGGCTACATTCAAGATAGCCTCAAAATTTTTAAGGGAATACCGTTTGCAGCTCCCCCTGTGGGCGACCTCAGATGGAAAGCCCCGCAACCTGTGCAACCTTGGCAGGGCGTTAAAAAGACTACCGAATTTGCCAAAGGTCCTATCCAAGGCGGTGACCCAAACAATTTTAGCGAAGATTGTCTATATTTAAATGTGTGGACTCCCGCAAAAACCGCACAAGACAAGCTCCCCGTTATGGTGTGGATTTATGGCGGAGGTTTTTCGTTTGGCTCTACTGCCGACCCAAGTCACGACGGCGAACTTCTCTCGCGCAATGGTGTGGTCTTAGTATCAATCACTTACCGCGTTGGCAATCTTGGTTTCTTGTGTCATCCCGAGCTCACTGCCGAAAACCCCAACCACGTAAGCGGCAACTATGGCATTTTAGACCAAATTGCAGGTTTACAATGGGTTAAAAAGAATATTGATAAATTTGGAGGCGACCCCAACAATGTTACCATTTTTGGCGAAAGCGCAGGCGGTATTTCTGTTAGTATGTTGTGCGCATCGCCTTTGGCTAAGGGATTGTTTCAGAGAGCAATATCACAAAGCGGCGGATCGTTTGGTCCTTCGCGTGCCACCACATATCCGGGCGAAAATATGAAAACTCTCGCCATGGCTGAGCAAGACGGTGCTCAGATTGCCGAAAAACTCGGTGCAAAATCGCTTGCCGACCTTCGCGCTCTTCCCGCCGAAAAATATGCAGGTGGCGATATGTCGGGCTTTGGCGCTTGGCCTGTGGTTGACGGCTATGTTATCAAAGACGACCAATATGTAATGTACCAAAACGGCGATTTAAACGATGTGGATATTCTTGTGGGATACAATTCCGACGAAGGTGCAAGTTTCTCGTTTGCCGACACTTACGAAACACATCCTAAGTTTGTTGCCGACCGTTACGGACGTTTTGCCGACACTCTGTTAAAGGCTTATCCCCTTACCGACGAGGGCAAACTCAACAAAACCGCCCGCGACCTTATGCGTGATGCCGCTTTTGGTTGGCAAACTTGGGCGTGGGCTTCGCTTCAAAGTCAAAAAGGTAAATCAAAGGTTTATCTCTACTATTTTGACCAGCATCCCGCCGATAGCGAAGGTTCGCACCACGGAATGGACGTAAACTATGTATTTCAGCACGTTACACAGGGCGAAAGCGATATTGCTCTGTCGAAAGCAATGGGCTTGTATTGGACCAATTTTGCCAAAACAGGTAATCCCGATGGCGAAGGCGTTCCTCATTGGCCTGAATTTACCACTGAAAATCAAAAGGTTATGTACCTCACCGGACCTGTTCCGTTTGAAAGCACAACCCCGAGCCTCGAATCTATGAAGGTGCTCGACTCATACTTTGCGTGGAGAAGAACTCCCGAAGGCAAAGAATGGGCTAAGTAATGCATAATTCATAATTCATAATTCATAATTAGGAATTCAAAATTTTAACACTAATATTATTTAAGATGAACAAATTTATCAAAACAGGATTGGCTCTGCTGTTTGCCGCCACATTGCAGACGGCAATGGCTCAGCCCGGCGGTCCGCAAGTGCAGTCGCCGGTTGTCAACAAAGACAACTCAGTAACATTCAATTACTTAAACAAAACCGCTCAGAAGGTGGAGGTAGACGTTCAGTTTGCCGGTCGCCACGAGATGAAAAAAGACGACAAGGGCGTGTGGTCTATCACTCTCGGACCTACCACTCCCGACATCTATCCTTACTGCTTTATCGTTGACGGAATGCAGGTTATGGACCCCGTTAACGCCGAATGGTTTCCCAACGAGGGTTTCAAAAACAGTCTTTTGGATATGCGTGGCGATTTCAACCTGCCCCACGCCCTCAAAAACGTTCCTCACGGTAGCGTAGAATACGTAACTTATTGGTCGGATGCGGCTAATACATTCTGCAACGCCATTGTTTACGTTCCCCCCACATACTACAACGGCAAGGGCGCAAGTTACCCCGTAATGTACCTCATCAGCGGCACCACCGACACCGAAGAGGTATATTTCAAGGTTGGCAAAATGAACCTTATTCTCGACAACCTCATCGCTCAGGGCAAGGCCAAAGAGATGATTATCGTTCTCCCCTACGGCAACCCCAACCGTATTGCAGGTCAGGGAGATACACCCGCTATGCAGTTTGATATGTTTGGCAAGGATTTTCTCGATTTCCTTATGCCCTACGTTGAGAAAAACTACCGCACCATCAACAACGCTGCCAACCGTGCTATCGGCGGATTCTCTCGCGGCGGCAATCAGGCTCTCAGCATTGGTCTCAACAATTTGGACAAATTCTCGCACCTCTGCTCTTACAGTTCGTTCACACAGTTGCGCCCCGGTCAGTTAGACGATGCTAAGTCGTTGAATTCTAAAATAAAACTCTTCTGGCTTGGCGTTGGCAGCGACGATTTTCTCTACGGCAACGCTCGCGACTTTATGGTAGAGTTAGACAAGCACAACATCAAGAATATGAAGGTGATAACATCCGACAAACACGGTCACACATGGATGAACGCACGTTATTTCTTAGAGGAATCGCTTCCCCGTCTTTTCCAAGCCAACCCCTACAAGGGCGCAAATATGAAGGTAACACTTCCCGAGGCTAAAAAAGACCAACAGTTCACCCCCGGCGTAATGGCAAGAATGTTTCCCAAACCTGTGATTTCGCCCGAATATCACAAAGACGGCAGCGTAACATTCCGCCTCAAAGCCGACAACGCTAAGGAAGTAAAACTCGACCTCAACCAACTTATGGGCGGTCAAAATACTATGACCAAAGATGCCGACGGCGTTTGGAGCATCACCATCGCCACCGACCATCCCGACATCTATCCCTACGGCTTTATTGTTGACGGCACCAGCATCAACGACCCCAACAACGCTGACATCTTCCCCAACGAAGGTTTCAAAGGCAGCCTCGTAGACATCCGCACCAAAGAGCCCGGAATGCAGGACATTCAGAAAGTTCCCCACGGCAAAGTGGCTTACCGTTTTTATCATTCCAACAGCCTTGGAATCGACCGTCCGATGTGCGTTTACACTCCCGAAGGCTACAAACCCGACGGCAGCGAGAAACTCCCCGTGCTTTACTTAATTCACGGTATGACAGACACTTACGAAACTTGGTTTAAAGTTGGCAAAATGAACAACATTCTCGACAACCTTATAGCCAAGGGACTTGCAAAACGTATGATTGTGGTAATGCCCTACGCTAACCCTTACCCCGAACTTATTCTCCGCGGCAAGGCTGAGCGTTACGACGCAATGGACACCAAAAAGATTGTTACCGAAATCACCAAAGACGTTGTGCCCTACATCGAAAAGAATTTCAACGTGCTCACCGATGCCGACAACCGCGCAATTGCAGGCTTCTCGCTCGGCGGCCGTCAGACTTTGGCAACAGGTCTTGGCAATCCCGATATGTTCCACTACGTGGCAGCATTTGCACCGGCCATCTTTGGCAACGAGTTTAAAGACAATTTCTCAAACGGCACATACGCCACTCCCGACGTGCTTAAATCTAAACTTAAATTTATGTTCCTCGGCACCGGCAAAGACGATTTCTTGATTCAGGCATCGCTCGGTTTGGAAAAATACCTCACCGACAACGGCATCAAGCACACCTTCTACAATCCCGGCGGCGGACATACCTGGATGAATTGCCGCGATTATCTCGAACTCACAGCCAAGGAGTTGTTTAAATAAACAAGGATTAACTTTATAAAACACACCCGTTGGAGCAAATCTGACGGGTGTTTTTTTATAGTTTTATTTGCTAAAAAACAGGAAATAATCATTATCTTTGCCCTTAAATAAAATCGGCAATCACTATGGCAAAAACATTCAACACTTCGGTTACCTGCGACCCAAAGAAACATTATATGGTGGATACCACTGCAAAGATGAAGGTTTTTGAACGCCTCATCAACAACGGCAACTATTTCACCATCACACGGGCGCGGCAGTTTGGCAAAACTTCGTCGCTGAAATGGATATACAACAACCTCAACGACAAATACTTGGTAATCTCTATAAGTTTTGAGGATACCGAAGAAGACGATTGGATTAATCCATCGACATTCTACAAGACTTTTTGCGGATATATGATGACGGCATTTCAGTCGATAAAAATACAAAGCAATACTGCCGCAAAATTTTGGGAAGATGCAAAACAAATCGAAAATGCCGATAT
Organism: Bacteroidales bacterium; assembly: GCA_017651345.1. Lineage (GTDB taxonomy): Bacteria > Bacteroidota > Bacteroidia > Bacteroidales > UBA3824 > UBA3824. The sequence continues at coordinate 7,490 of JAGCDD010000196.1, forward strand.
AAAAGATTTGTCTACTAAGATTACTGAGTTTTGCAAAACGACATCGAAAAAAGTTGTGCTTTTGGTGGACGAAGTTGACAAGAGTCTCAACAACCAACTTTTCCTCAACTTTCTCTCGATGCTTCGCAAAAAATACATCGACAGAGATATGACTGGCGACAATTCAACTTTTTGGTCGGTTGTACTTGCTGGTGTATATGACGTAAAAAATCTGAAACTAAAAATCCGCCCCGAAGAACAGCACCAATTCAATTCGCCGTGGAATGTTGCCGCCGACTATGACCTCGACATGACTTTCAACCCGCAGGAAATCAGCACGATGCTTGCCGATTATGAAAACGACTACCATTTTGGTTTTGACATAAAAGAAATTTCCGAAGAGATTTACAAATACACATCGGGCTACCCTGTGCTTGTAAGCCAAGTGTGCAAAGTAATTGACGAGAATTTGGGTAAGGTTTGGACGAAGGATAATGTATTGAAGGCAGTGAAATATATCGCCGACGATGACAAGTTTGTGCTTTTGGACGACATCTCCAAAAACTTGCAACGGCACAGCGACCTGCACGACCTTTTGTACGACATAACAATCAACGGCACACAGTATATGTACTCGCCAGTGGACCCGGTGATGAAATTGGCGATTATGTTTTCGTACATCAAAAAAAGCTACAACAGCGGCGTTGACATTCACAACCTGATTTTTGAGGATGCAATACACACATATTTCATCAACGAATATCGGCGCAACAATTCTAAGGAACGTCAACAAATTTCATACGACTACATCCAAAACGGCGACCTGAATATGGAGATGGTAATCGGGCGTTTTAAGGAGATAATGGCAGATCGCTACAAAGACCGCGACCAACAATTCCTCGAATACCACGGACGGCTGCTTTTCCTATGTTTCATCAAGCCGATTATCAACGGCACGGGCTTCTGCTACTTTGAGCCGCAGACCAAAAACGGCGGGCGTATGGATTTGATTGTCAATTACAACC
>JAGCDD010000197.1 GCA_017651345.1 Bacteroidales bacterium
GAAATCTTGTGCTGTGATGCCGGTTTCAGTTTTCACCAATTCGCCAAAATATCCCGATGTGAGATTGCATTTTTCGGCAAAGTATGCTACCGACGGAATACCCTCAGATTCAGCCTGTTGGGATAGATAATCGCGGAGAAGTACTTCAAATTTCTTTACAACGGCGTGATTGATTTCCTCGCGGGTGATAAACTGACGGTCGTAAAACCGCAGACAATAGTTCAAAAGCAATTCGATATTAGAGACTATAAGTTCACGGGTGTGCTTGTCGATGGGGTGGCGGAGTTCTTGACCAATCATATCCAAAACGCTGCGGAAAATTTCGATTTCAGACTTTGAGAGGTGCAGAGCCTCGTTGCTACTGTACGAAAAAAACTCGTAGCGCGACATCTGCCGTCCCAACTGCGTGCGGGCGAGAAAGTCGGGATGAAACACCAACGCCGTCCATTTTGGCATCAAAACATCAGGATTAGGCTCTATGTGCACCGTCTGACCGGGCGCAAAAGATGTTACAGTCATCTCGTCGAAATCGTATTTGGTGCGTCCGTAAGAGAGTTGGCAACCCTTGTTTTCCTTCAAAAACAGGGCGTACAATCCGTAATGGACATCACATTCGTCAATAACCACCGCCTTATCGAACCGCACAACGCTCACAAGCGGATGCAAGGTTTCAAATCCGTAATAATCGTTGAATTGTTGAACTGTATTGAAATCAATCTGTTGCATAGTTTTCGGATGTTTGATTATGACGCAAAGATAATGATTTTTACGGAGTTGTGGATGAAACATTTTTCGGTTTTTGTTACCAAGATTATGGGTGGACGAGGCTTGCAACGTTTAAGCAAAAACCAACATAATTTCTCTTGTATGATGAATTAAAGAGCGAATATTTAGTACATTTGACTATTTTATACAATAAATAACATTAAATTAACACAAACCAATTCAATATTTCAAAATCATATTATACTTTTGCAATGCTTTATGGTTAAGCAAGCCAACCCCGTGCAAAGATTTTCATCATACCATACACAATTTTGTAATGTTTAACCTTGTGTCATTGTTTATGCCACATAGGGAACGGGGAAAAATAATAGTGCATAAACATTGATGCGAAATAAAGTTTAAACATTATGGAATATATTCCTTACTTTAAACGCCAAGCAAAGAATCTTTTAAAAGATTTTGAGACTCGTTATTACAACGAGGATGAAAAAGTGTATGAATACACACCTAAGTTCTTCGACATTTCTTCAATTCTGATGTATTTCGACTATCCAGACGACAAACCAGATTTCAAGTTCACATTGATGAACGCACAGCATCTTATCGCCAAAATGGTTGGATACGAAAATTGGGACTGTCTGATTCATACAACAGAAACCGAACAAGCACTCGCGGAGTTTCTTCTCCACAGATTCAAAAGCGCAGAGGACATTCAGTATTGGGAAGATACAATTTCCTTTGCATTCGCTGATGCAATAAGAGAGCACGGTATGGAAGTTTTAAATGCAGAAACGTTGCTTGACTATGCTCGATGGCATTATGAACTCGGCGACCGTAAAGAAATTGTTCATTTACCAATGGATAGAATCTCTGTCTTGACGGGAAAACTAAAACAGGAAGCATTGTCGCAATTTGACGACGAACACAACCCCGCAGGAAGTTTGAGACTTGATTCGTATGTTTTCTGTACACATTGCAAAAAAGCATTCGACTTTAAGCAATCCAAGGTGATTAAAGATTCCGAAAGCAATCTGACAATGGTAGTTTGCAAGAATCATCCCAAATGCAAAGGAACGTATCTTGATTTCAAAGTTTTGACACCGACAGTTCTTTACGGTGAGGCAAGAACTATGGAACTTGAAAAAGGTGCGCGGATGTTTTCTCGCGATCCTAATTCACAAGTACATTGTATTCACTGTGACCAACAGTACAATTACAATGAAGCCAAGGCTGTAATCGACCCCGATGATGGTGAGGTTTACATTCATTGCAAGAATTACCCCAAGTGTGATGGCGACTTGTTGGATATGATGCCGATAAAAATTACCGACAATAGTACCGAAAAATAGGGTGTGTCATTTGCTACGACAGAAACAAAACCTACGGTTTGCTAAAACTGATTGTAAACCGTAGGTTTTATGTATTTTTGCAAAATGAGATTAATAACTATAAATCGTCAAGTGCATCTTGAATTACGCTATCATTGTTGGTTTTATCTATGTACAAGAGTTTTACAAAACAACTTGAATATTCACCGTGTGCTATTGAGAGTTCAATAGAACCATTGCTTGTTGTAAATACAGATGCGTATTTACATTTATCTGTCTGCACACTAAGCATTCGCATATCATCGGTTTTAGGAATAGAATATCCTTGAAACTCTTCCACACACTCGGTTGGTTCTCCGTACTTTATTGTCAGCAATTTTTTTAGTTCTGAATAGTCTCCGTAAAGATATTGCCATTGCGATTGCTCAGGAAACATAACACCGATTCTACTAACCAAATCTCTGTTTTGCATAGTAGCAACGGCAATAGTGCAACTCTTGTGTGCGGCGAAATCCCCTTTCAATATAGCAACACCGTCAGAAGATCCATACGAAATGAAACCTTTGGCTTTCATTTTAGTGACATAAGAACTCAATGTACCATCAATTGGCACACCCTTAAAAGTAAGATGTTCTTGTGCAAACGAAAATGTTACATTCAACAATGCGAATATCAGTGTAAAAATTTTTCTCATAAGCATTTACAATTAGTGTATTAACAATATGAAGCAAAAAATATGCCGTTATTGCACAACTTAGAAGTTAGCATAAATTTAATCATAAATTTCATCAAGTAGATAATAATTTAGTATCATAAAAATGTTCGCAAGAGCCTGGTCTTCGCGTTGCGTTGTACATACTCATAAATTGCGTTTGACAGATACGCCTTTGCATAATCAGATTTTTCCGCATTGATTTTGCTGAAATCCAAACCATTGTCAATGATGTTTTTGATGGCAGCCCTCATAATATCATCATTAGACTGCGTCGGCGATTGTTGTTGCTGATAGTTGTTTTGTGCCATTTGATTCTTCTTTTGTTCAACATTATAGTTCTTTGTCAGCCGGCAACAAAAAAGAAAGGGTACGTGCCACTCCATAGTTTCCTGATAGGCCGTCCAAAGCCCAATTGTTACTACAAAGTAAAGCCCACACCCTTTATATGGATGCGAGCATTTGTGAGGAACTGACAACAATAACTGATAATTTTTGGACGTATTTTCAGGAAGCCAGCCCAAACGAACGCTCTTTCAATTTTATGTCTTTAACGCTCCAAGTGTACGACAATATTTTTAAATATGCAAAATCTTTCCCCTACTTTTTTGCAAAAAAATTGTAATACTGTAATGTTCAACTATTTCCATACCGGCTCGTTCTCCCAACCTTGCGGAAAACCCATTGCGGTGGTGTCGATTGTGGGGAAGGAGGACAAAAGATTTTTCAACTTGTCGGTCATATCGTTTTTGGGCGAGATGATGTTGAGGAAGTATTTGATGATGCACAAATCAAAATATATCTTCAACACATCTGTGTTTAATGTTATCCACGGGTATTGAATGCTATTTGGAAGCGTTGGGCGGATGGTATTTTGCTTGTTCCATACGCGGCGGTGATGACAACAAGCATTACGTGTAAGTGTTATAATTGACATCCAAGATTGGAAAGGCGTGATTTGAAGTCCGAATTTTTGTGAAATTTGCTTCTTAATTCGTTTGTCTTTGAGATTGTTATAAATGTTTGTCATTATACCCAAAGGCAATATTTCTGCAAGCATCCACGCAGGCGGATACTTGTCGGAATATGTATTTTGAAAATGGGTTATAAAATCTTCACTTGAATGTTGTATCTCCGCGTTAATTTTTATTAAAGTGTTGTTGAACCTTATGGAACTTGCAAAATAAGTTGAATCTGTCATCCAAAAAGGATTGTTAGTTCCTTCGCAGACTGTCGATGTAATAATAGTACGCAATGCAACTTCAATTTTTTCTATCTCGTTGAAAATAAACAATCTAAGTTTCTTGTCAAAACGGTACAACATCATTACTTTATCGAAAGTTGCATCCTTTTTATATTGGTGGTTCTGTTTGGGTATTGTTAGGAAGGGGAACATATATGCAGATAGTCGATAATATCCAATAAAATTTAGGTATTTTTCAGTTTTCGGAATATCATTGATTTCCAACCCTCTTGATTGCAAGAGAGCGACTTGACTTTTGACATCCAAATATGGTTTGCTGAATGGGAGTCTTCCGTTCATAACAATATATAAAAAAAACGACCCGCAAAA
>JAGCDD010000198.1 GCA_017651345.1 Bacteroidales bacterium
ATGGCAATTATGAATTATGCATTATGAATTATGCATTAAAAAAAAACAATTATGCAACTTTCAGATAAAAAATACCTCAAACGCCTTAAAGATTTCGGGTTGAGCCTTATAACAACCTACAAATCAGGCAGCAATATAGTTAAGAAAAACATTTTTGAGCCTCTTACCACCAATATTGTCAACGGCATACGCTTAGAAAAAGACTATTTGCGCGGCGGACAGTCGGTATTTAAACTCCACAACTTCGACCCACGCATCAAATACACCTTTAAAAATCCCTCCACAGCAAGCAAATGTCCAAACTGCGGTGCTGATATCGACGCACAGAACGGCGAATGTCCCTACTGCGGCACGGCTTACAATATGGATTATGAGAGCAAGAGTCTCGGAGCAAAATACCATACCGACCTTGTGATGAATACCAATACCTACAAGTATATCACCGCTCTGATAGCCTTCTCGGTTGCGTTCCTTATCAGTTACATCTATATCCGCACTACTGGACGCACTTTTAACGTTTGGGATATGTCAAAGGTGCTTATAGGCACTGCTCTATTTGGATTGGCGTTTTATTATGTGTTTTATTATTTGGATTCGTTCTTTATTCTTTTGCCAATTAAACTTTATAAAGAACGCATCAACGCCGCACAAACTAAATTTTGGCAAGATAATGCAACGGACATCAACAAGGATGTATTTTTTACCAATCTCAACTACGAACTTCAAAAATACTATTTTGAAAATCCCCAAACCGGCAATGTGCTTGATTTCGATTTTGTAGATTACACCACCATCACCCGCAACGGCGATTATGTAAGCATTGATATACTTGTGCGCGAGGTATATTATACAGCCGGCAAAATCAAATGCCGTCAAAAAAGCAAGACCATCCGCCTGCAACGTGTAAAACGCGAGTATTCGCTGGAGAGCGTGGGCGGCGTGGCTCTCAAATGCAAAAACTGCGGCAGTAACCTCGACGCCTTCCAGACCTCGTGCCCCAACTGCGGCACACGTCAGAATTATTTGCAAGAGTGGTATTTAGTGTAAATTTTTTTGTTTTAAAAAAAATCTGCTTATATTTGCGCATTATTAACATCTAAATTAGTCTGACTATGAAACTATTAAAAACATTAGTAATAACATTATGTTTGTTGTCTGCAACAGCCGGCACTTACGCACAAAAGAATAATAAAACACACGAAACAATGATTCTGATGGAGACATCGGAGGGAACAATGAAAATTAAACTTTACGACGGAACCCCCCTCCACCGCGACAATTTTATCAAACTTGCCAAAGAGCATTTTTACGACGGACTTTTGTTCCACCGCGTTATCGAAGGCTTTATGATTCAGGGCGGTGACCCCGAGTCAAAAGGCGCCGACGCATCAAAACATCTCGGCTCTGGCGGTCCCGGATACACTATCCCCGCCGAACTTCTGCCGCAGTATTTCCACAAAAAAGGCGCTCTTGCAGCAGCACGCACCGGCGACCAAGGTAATCCACAGCGCCGTTCAAGTGGTTCGCAGTTTTATATCGTTCACGGCAAGACCATCAGCGAAGGTCAGATCAAACAGTTGGAAAACTACGGATTCGTATTCTCCGACGAGCAGAAACGTATTTACGAAACCATCGGCGGAACTCCCACTCTCGATGCTCAGTACACTGTGTTTGGCGAGGTTGTGGAAGGTCTTGATGTTGTTGACAAAATCGCAGGAACAGAAACAGGTACTGCCGACCGTCCTAAAAAAGACGTTGTTATTATAAAGGTGTCGGTAGTGGAATAATACAGTAAAAAAATGATTGAGAAACTTGCAGACTTCATTGAGGAAGTAAAAAATTTTAAAGCAGAAACCGCTGCCAAGGCCGAAGAACTCCGTTTGAAGTTTTTGGCTAAGAAAGGCATCTTAAACGAGATTTTTGCCGAGTTTAAAAACGTTCCCTCGGAGCAGAAAAAAGACTTCGGACAGAAAATCAACACACTTAAACAGTTAGTAGAACAAAAAATTCAGGAGGCTAAGGAACGCTCCGAGGAGGATTCGTCAAAGCCTGCCGACCTCGACACATCGCTGCCCGGTCCTAATATCGCCCTCGGTTCGCACCACCCAATCACAATGGTGAAAAACGAGATTATCGAAATTTTTGGACGTCTTGGATTTACCGTTGCCGAAGGTCAGGAAATTGAAGACGATTATCACAATTTTACCGCTCTCAACTTTCCTCCCGAGCATCCCGCACGCGATATGCAGGATACATTCTTTATCGAAACCGACCCCGACATTCTTCTCCGCACCCACACTTCGGGCGGTCAGGTTAGGGTAATGGAAAAACAGAAGCCGCCTATCCGTGTGCTCGTTCCCGGACGTGTGTTCCGCAACGAGGCTGTGTCGGCTCGTTCGCACTGCATTTTCCATCAGGTAGAAGGTCTTTACATTGATAAGAACGTTTCGTTTGCCGACCTTAAACAAACGTTAATGTATTTTGCCAAAGAGTTTTACGGCGAAAAAACCGAGATTCGTCTCCGTCCGTCGTACTTCCCCTTTACCGAGCCGAGTGCCGAAATGGACGTTTCGTGCTCGATCTGCGGTGGCAAGGGCTGCGCAATATGCAAAGGCACAGGATGGCTCGAAATTCTCGGCTGCGGAATGGTTCACCCAAACGTTTTACGCAACTGCGGTATCGACCCCGAAGTTTATTCGGGATTCGCCTTCGGTATGGGCATAGAGCGTACAGCAATGCTCCGCTACGGCGTTACCGACATCCGTATGTTTTTTGAAAACGATATGAAATTCCTTTCTCGTTTTAAACATTAGTCAATTTTTAATAAAATGAGTTTTATAGACGATTTGAAATGGCGCGGTATGATTCACGATATGATGCCGGGCACCGAAGAACAACTTGCAAAAGAGATGACAACGGCTTACGTGGGCATCGACCCCACTGCCGATTCGCTTCATATAGGCCACTTAGTTTCGATAATGATTTTGAAACATTTCCAAATGGCAGGACACAAGCCTATCGCCCTCGTAGGAGGCGCAACAGGTATGGTGGGCGACCCCTCGGGAAAATCTGCCGAGCGTAACCTCTTAGACGAGAAAACCCTCAATCACAATAAAGCGTGCATCAAGGCGCAGTTGTCGAAATTTTTGGATTTCGACTCCGACGCTATCAACGCTGCCGAACTTGTTGACAACTACGATTGGATGAAAGATTTTTCGTTTATATCTTTTATCCGCGATATCGGCAAACACATCACCGTTAACTATATGATGGCTAAGGACAGCGTTAAAAAGCGTTTTGCATCCGACAGCCGTGAAGGAATGTCGTTTACCGAGTTCTCATACCAATTGATGCAGGGCTACGACTTCTACTATCTTCGCAAGCACAAAAACTGCAAACTCCAGATGGGCGGCGCCGATCAGTGGGGCAACATCACCACCGGCGTGGAACTTATCCGCCGTATCGACGGTATCGAGGCTGAGGCGTTCGGTCTTACCTGTCCCCTTATCAAGAAAGCCGACGGCACTAAATTTGGCAAAACCGAGAAAGGCAATGTTTGGCTCGACCCCAAACTTACTTCGCCATACGAGTTTTATCAGTTTTGGATCAATACATCCGACGAAGACGCAGAGCGTTACATCAAGATTTACACACTCTTGTCGAAGGAGGAGATTGAAAACCTTATTGAAGAGCACCGCACCGACCCGGGTCGCCGTCTTTTGCAGAGCGAACTTGCTAAACGTATCACCATTATGGTTCACGGCGAAAACGCTTACAACACCGCCATCGCCGCCACACAAATACTTTTTGGCAAAGGTACTAAGGAGCAACTCTTGAAGTTAGACGAAAAATCCTTCTTAGAGATATTCAACGGCGTGCCTCAGTTCAAGATTTCAAAAGATGAACTTGCAGCCGGCATAGGCGTTCTCGACCTTTTGGCAGAAAAATCTCAGGTATTTGCCTCCAAAGGTGAATGTCGTCGTGCCATCACCAAAGAAAACTCTCTGAGCATCAACCAAGAAAAGGTTTCCGACCCCGAAACCAAAATCGATACCACTTACCTTTTAGACGAAAAATACATCCTCGTTCGCAAGGGTAAAAAGAATTGGTTTGTGCTGACAATAGCATAACAAACTGAAACACACAAATAAAAGCGAATGAGGAAATCATTCGCTTTTATTTTAAATAATAAATTATGCAAGCGTTTTATCAAACCAACTACCCTGAGGCGGGATGCGATGAGGCGGGACGTGGATGTCTTGCTGGTCCTGTGTTTGCTGCTGCGGTGGTGTTCCCAAGTGGTTACTTTAACCCTAACATCAACGATAGCAAACAATTATCCGAAAAGAAACGCCTACTGCTGCGTGATGAGATTATACGTGATGCCGCCACATATTGCGTTGCCTCGTGCGATAATCAAGAGATAGACCGCATCAACATTCTCAATGCCTCTATTCGCGCTATGCACCGTGCTTTGGACGGTTTGAACGTTACACCTGCATTTATAATAATCGATGGAAATAAATTTAAACCGTATAAGACAATTCCTTATAAAACAGTAGTTAAAGGCGACTCACTTTATCTGTCGATTGCAGCCGCATCTATCCTTGCCAAAACCTACCGCGACGAATGGATAACCCGCGCCGCCGAGCAATATCCCGAATACAATTGGGCAAAAAATAAAGCCTATCCCACCAAAGACCACATAGAAGCAATACAAAAATACGGAGTAACGCCATTGCATCGTATGACGTATGAACCGTGCCAACCGAGGTTGTTGTAAACAAAAAAAGATGTCTCACGACATCTTTTTAATAAATATTCAATATATAGGAGTTTGTTTTAGTCCGCTTGATATTATATTGCAAATATAGGCTTTGAAACCTAAGCGGGCGTTTTCAAAAGGTTAATTAATGGTAAATTATACTCTACTTCTTTTTAGGAGTGTCAATATTGTAATGCAAACCGATGCTTTCTCTACGGCGACGTGCCATCTTGATTACAAGGTAAGCTGTTACAAGTGCGTTGCGGAGTTCGCAGAGCGGTACAGTGATTTTTGAACGGCGATAAAGATCTTCGGTTTCGTTGTAGAGAATCTGCAAACGGTCGAAGGCGCGTTTCATACGTTCGTTGCTGCGTACGATGCCCACGTAGTAGGTCATAATTTGCTGTAACTCTTTAAACGATTGAGTGATAAGAATATTCTCTTCGTTCATTGTGGTGCCGTCGTCGTTCCATGCGGGGATGTTTTCGCAGAATTTTATACCCGACAAGATATTGGCAGAGTGCATTGCCGAACGATGGGCAAATACCAATGCTTCTAAAAGCGAGTTAGATGCAAGTCGGTTAGCTCCGTGCAATCCTGTGCAAGCTGTTTCGCCTCCTGCATAAAGGTTGTGGATTGTTGTGCGTCCAAATTCGTCTACGCGAATACCGCCGCAAAGGTAATGGGCTGCGGGAACAACAGGAATAGGCTGTTTGGTAATGTCGATACCTATCGAGAGGCATTTTTCGTAGATATTGGGGAAATGCTTTTTGAGTTCCTCATGGTCGGTAACTGTGGCGTCAAGGTAAACATATTCGTCGCCACGGATTTTCATTTCATTGTCGATTGCGCGGGCAACAATGTCGCGAGGAGCAAGACAGCCGCGTTCGTCGTATTTCTCCATAAAGGTTTTGCCGTCTTGGGTTTTGAGTATTGCGCCAAAACCGCGCATTGCCTCGGTAATTAGGTACGAAGGACGTTCGCCCGGATGATAGAGCGATGTTGGGTGAAACTGTACAAACTCCATATTGTCTACAACGCCCTTAGCGCGGTGAACCATAGCAATGCCGTCGCCTGTGGCAATTGGAGGATTTGTGGTAACTTGGTAAATATTGCCTATACCGCCGGTGGCAAGGTAGGTGATTTTTGAGAGGATTTTTTCTACCTTTCCGGTTTTGGTATTAAGGGCGTAAATGCCGTAGCACTCAATATCATCGTCGTATTTGGTAACGGTTTTGCCAAGATAGTGCTGTGTAATAAGTTCCATGGCGTAAAAATGGTCTACCATGGTGATGTTAGGAGTAGCTTTAACACGCTCAACAAGAGCACGTTCTACCTCAAAACCTGTGTTATCTTTGTGGTGGAGAATGCGGAAATCGCTGTGTCCGCCCTCTTTGTGGAGGTCAAAACTTCCGTCGCTCTTGCGGTCAAACTCGGTGCCCCATTGCACAAGTTCTTTAATCCGGTCGGGAGCCTCCTCAACCACAATTTTTACGATGTTTTCTTTTGAGAGAAAATCGCCTGCCACCATTGTGTCGTGAATATGCTTTTCAAAAGTATCGCCCTCGCCAGTAACGGAAGCAATTCCGCCCTGCGCAAACTTGGTGTTAGCATCTGTAACAGAGGCTTTTGTAACGATAAGCACGCTGCCTTTTTCGGCGGCTTTTAGTGCGAAACATAATCCCGCTACGCCGCTGCCCACTACGAGGAAGTCTGTTGTCCTATCCATAAACTTTTGCTTTAAATATATTATTGTATTATGTTAGTTGTCAATAAAATCTCGTTAAATCAAAATTTTTGATGCCAATCATAAAATAAAGGCATTTTTCATCTTTGTTGTAACACCCAAAAGTAACAAAAGGTTTCAATATATATCCTTCTGAATCAAAATTTAATTTCATTTTGTATTCTACTGTCAGGTTCAAATCGGTAATAGTCAGTGGTTTGCCTTGTAGCATTGATTGACCGTAGTCGTCGCTGCGGAGTGTGTAAGGTCTCAAAACGTTGCCGCCGTAGGATATTGTGTCGGTGTCGATGCCTGTTTTAACTATGTCGGCAGTAAAGTCTATGTTCCATTTATTGTTTTGGGTGGTGTAGGATAGGTTTAGAATACCCTCTTTGAGATTTGCTCCGTAGGGATGCGCTAATGGTTGCGAACACATTGAATATGAGCGTATCGCATCGTCGTGCGAATACATAAAAGGGCGAATGTAGTTGGCTTCGGCTAAATATTTCAAGCGATTGAAAACCTCGCCACGTGCTCCTGCCTGAATAGCAAATTTTTTTGCCCACCAATCGCTTCCCGCTTTTAAAAATGATGAGTTAAACTCGTCTAACATTACCTGAGTGTATAAAATGTTTTTGCGATAATAACGCACTTTGCCAAATATGCCCATTAAAACATTGTCGGGCGAACCTATCGAATATTCTACCGGACGTAGAAATAAAACAGGGTTTAGGTAATGAATGTCAACAAATTGGCTATTACCCGATGAATCGCGTTTAATGGTTGACACTGATTCAAATCCACCGATATTCAGATAATTTGTGATATTCCAACTAATTGCATGATATACAATATATTTTGTGCGTCCTCTTCCTGTTTTACTATCGAGACTTTTGGCTGTGTTTATCGAAAAAATGTATTTAAAACTTCCTGTGCCTGCAATAATGTCGAAATAGTACATACCGCTGTTGTTGTTTGAAAGCAGTACCGAGCGGTATCCGTCGCCTATTTTTTTGCGACCTTTGCCTGCCGAAAATTTAAGGTAGTCGGCTAAATGGTAGGTTAGGTTAAAATCGTGATATAATGAAAAATAGGTGTCGCCGTTTTTTTTGAAACTTCCTGCTGCGGGTATGTAGTGGAGACTATCGGCAAGGTTGGCAAAATAATCCATGTAGCGTGAAATTCCGCCGTAAATTCTATAACTTGCTGTAAGTTTTGATGTTAAGTCGGCTTTTACTTCAACACCTGCGTTTGCCGAATAAAGTGGGTGCATATCGTTGTCGCCTGCGCCGGCAGCAATGTTAACTAATGGATAAATATCTATCTGATAGCCTTTTGCAGTAGTTCTCGCGGTATCTTCGTAGGGTTGCAGAGCCGAATGAAACGATTTTTGGTCAAGAAGTTCGTAACGGTAAGGGTTTTGCCCGCTAACCGCTGCGGCACACATTATTAATAATATTGTTACGGCTGTTTTCATAGGCTCTTATGTTTGCGGCGGCGGTTGATAATTATCTGCGGAATATGAAACGAAACCATCAGCACAAGCAGCATTATCAATCCTATACGATTGATATAAGTATATTTGGATAAGAAATAAACTCCCACTGCAAATGCTATGTTGAAAATATTTAGCACAATGTCGGATTGTTTGTGCGATAGTCCGAGTTCCAACAGTTTGTAGTGTATGTGAATATTGTCGGGATGAAAAATTGGGCGTTTAAGTATGATTCTCAAAAACATAACTCTAAGCACGTCGAATGCTGGTACTGCCATTATTGCAAAAGCCACTGCCGGTGCTCCGCGGACAATGTATGTGGTTGATATATCGTTGTTTGCTTCTACAAATTTTATGGCAAGAAACACACATACCAATCCCACAAGTTGTGCGCCAGTGTCGCCCATGAATATTTTGTTTTTTTGCGAAAAAAGATTGTAGCGCAAAAAGCCGATTACCGCGCCTATAAAACTTGCTGATACTATGCATATTGCAATGTTTCCTTCAAACCAAAACCATAATCCGAACATTGCCGCCGACGATATACTGAGCGAACCTGCAAGACCGTCGATTCCGTCTATTAGGTTGAAGGCGTTGATTATAGCCACCACTACTAACACCGACAGTGCAATGCTCACAGCGTAAGGTAATTCCTGAACATTAAACAGTCCTTGCATACTTGTAATGCGAATATCGCCCGCAGCACATAATACAAGTGCGGCAGTGATTTGTCCGGCAAGTTTTGTTAGGGGCGCAATTATCATAATGTCGTCTTTAATGCCTGTAAAAAAGAGAATTATGCATGAAGCGGCAAGGTAAGGAATAAAACTTGCGCTATCGCCTGCAAAGAGGCACATTGTGGTAACAAATGCTCCAAATATAGCGCATCCGCCCAGAGTGGGTATATTGCCTTGGTGTATATGACGGTCGTGCGGTTTTTCGCACAAACGCTTGCTTTTGGCTACACGCACTATCGATGGTATCGTTAATAGGCTTACTATCAACGATATAATTAAACTGCCGGCAATTTTTATATTATCCATTAACGCTCTTTGCTTTTAGGTGCAAATGTACAACAATTGTACTTTATAGTACAAAAAATGTTTCATTTCTTAATAATAAGTTCAATTTAAGGCACTATTCTATTAACCTTTATGCTTTACTTTTACAAAGCGTTAAAAACACCCTCAATGTATCTTGTAATCGGTTCAACCACCATATTAGGAGCACATACGATTTGCACTCTGCTGCAAAAGGGACTTCCTGTCCGTGCCGTAAAATCCGACCGTAGCGATATGGATCGTTTTCGTAAGATTATGGGATACTATTTTTCTGACTGCGACAATCTTTTTGACGAAATTGATTGGGTGGAAGCCGACCCATTCGATCGCGATTCTATTGCCGATATGCTTTGCGAAATTGATGTGGTGTTCAACTGCTCTACTCCTGCTTTTTTTGGACTTAAAAAGGATGACAATATAATTAACGGCATTGTTACCAGCACAGCACTGCTTGTAGACGAGGCTCGAAATGCTGGTGTAAAATATTTTTGCCATGTAAGTAATCTCCAAGCCTTGGGCGATGAACCTGAGATGAAAGAGATTACCGAAAAATCGGAGCGCGACCCAAAGGGTAATTATACCGAATTTTCGCAAGCTTCGTTTTTGAGCGAAATGGAGGTTTGGAGGGCATTTGAAGAGGGTTTGCCCGGCTCAATTATCAATGCAGGTTTTATTATTGGTCCCGGTGATTGGCACAAAGATAGTAGCGCAATGTTTGCACGTGTTCGTCGTGGATTATTATTTTATACCAAAGGTGTAACGGGTTTTATTGGTGTCAACGACCTTGTGCGCTGTATGCTTTCGCTCTCTAAGCAACGCATTATAAAAGAACGTTTTATAGCTGTTTCACAATGTATGAGTTTTGCCGAATTGCTATATTATATTGCCGATACTTTTGGTGTTAAACGTCCTAAGTTTAATGTATGTAAATTTATGTTTGCTTTTCTAAAAGTTTGGTACAGAATTAAATACCTATTTTCGCGCCACAATCCACGGCTCAACGACGATTTTATTAGCCTCATTACCGATTTTAAACTTTATAGCAATACAAAAAGCATCAACACTCTTGTGGCAGGTTATCAGCCTATCGAACAAGTAGTTAAGGATATCTGCAAAATGTATAGCAACGCAAAATAAAAGTTTTTTTATAGCCTTCCATATTTTTTACTATCTTTACGGCGAAAACAAAAATCAGCGTAATGGACATTAGAGCAATCAACAACATATCCGAAAAGGAAAAAGAGTTTGAGCGCAAACTCCGCCCTTTGACTTTCGACGATTTCAACGGTCAGAAAAAGCTTCGCGAAAACCTCGAAGTGTTTGTGAAGGCAGCCAAAATGCGCGGCGAGGCACTCGACCATGTGCTTTTTCACGGCCCTCCCGGTTTGGGCAAAACCACACTTTCTAATATCATAGCCAACGAGTTAGGCGTGGGAATGAAAACCACATCTGGACCAGTGCTCGACAAACCCGGCGACCTTGCCGGATTACTCACCAACCTCGACAGCCGCGATGTACTCTTTATCGACGAAATTCACCGCCTCTCGCCCGTGGTGGAGGAATACCTCTATTCTGCAATGGAGGATTTTAAAATTGATATTGTTATAGATAAAGGTCCAGCGGCACGGTCGGTTCAATTAACTCTTAATCCTTTTACGCTTGTGGGCGCAACCACACGTGCTGGATTGCTCACCGCTCCTTTGCGTGCAAGGTTTGGTATCAATCTTTTGCTTGAATATTATGATATCGAGGTGCTTACACGTATTGTAATGCGTGCCGCCAAAATCTTAAATGTAGAAATCGACCAACCTGCTGCCGGCGAAATTGCATCGCGAAGCCGAGGCACTCCACGTATTGCCAACTCGCTGCTCCGTCGTGTAAGAGATTTTGCGCAAGTTAAGGGCAACGGCGTAATCGACTTAGAGATAACAAAATACGCTCTCGACAACCTTAATATAGATTCGCTCGGTTTAGACGAAATGGACAACAAGATTCTCTGCACCATTATCGACAAATTTCAGGGCGGTCCTGTGGGATTAAACACCATTGCCACGGCTGTGGGCGAAGACAGCGGCACTATCGAGGAGGTTTACGAACCGTACCTTATTATGGAGGGACTTTTGAAACGCACTCCACGTGGACGAGAGGTTACTCCGTTTGCTTACAAGCATTTAGGTAAAAATCTTACAACTTTTAACGATGATGATGTGCAACTTGCGCTATTTTAGTATTTTATTGTTGCTGTTGATGGCTGCGTGCGCTCCCGTGCCTGTGTCTATCGGCTATTACAACAATTGCGCTATGGATTTTGCCGACAGTCTTAACCGTTATACTCTGCGTTTTAGCGGTTCGCAAAGCATTGCCGATGCCAAGGATTTTATTTGTGGCGAAATGCGCAAACACTCCGACACCGTGATTGTTCAGAGCCGAAACGTGCAACTCAACGATACCCTTTCGGTTACACTTAATAATATAATGTGTAAGTTTAATACCGGCTACCGCGACCGTGTTTTGCTCTACACCAATTACGACCAAAATCCATTTTCGGGCGATACTGCCGATTGTGCTTCGGGGGCTGCATTGTTGATGTCTCTTTCGCGTTATTTTGCCGAGCGAGACCCTGGCTTTGGTATAGACGTAGTTTTTTTCGACGGACGTTTTGCCTATCTCAACGATTCCACAATCAATGGTCATCTGCGCTATTGCCTTGGTGCACAGGCGTGGGCTGAGGATAACAAAGGTATTATTCCGCAATATCAGTACGGCATTAGCGTAACTCATCCCGCGCACAAAGATGCTTTTTTTGTAATCGACGGCAATTCAAACCATTTTGCATCGCGCCATTTTTATTTTGCACGCAGCACAGCTAAACTATTTGATGCCGAAAACCTCTTTCCTGAGGTGATAGCGGCGCCCTATTATGGCGACAACACTATTGTGAGCGCTGTGGCAGGTGTCCGTTCGTTTTGCTTGGCAGGACAATATCTTCGTAACGGGAATGCCGAGGTTATTAAAAATGACCGCTTACAAGATATTGATAATCAATGTTTTGAAATTATTGCAAAAATAATTATCGAAACAGTATACACAAGTCATTAAAATTTTTATTACATTTGTGGCTTGAAAGTGTCGGTTGATTCCGATAAAAAAATAATTATAACTAATCGCAGCGCAAATGGAACTCGTAGACAACAAACTAACAATCGAAGCCTCTGATGATACACCGGCGATAATAATCGACGGCGATAAGAGGTTTGTAAGGTTCGAAGGCCCCTCGTTTCCCGAAAACGCGGTAGAATTCTACACACCTATTATTGAAAAACTCCTCACCCTTATCCCTACATGGAACGGTGAAATAAAAATAGAATTTGAGTTTTCGATATTATCTTCGGCATCAAACAAGGTTGTTTACGAACTATTGGTACGGTTAGAAAAACTTCATGCAGAAGGCTCTGACATACATATCGATTGGATTTATGAAACTTACGATGAAGATATGTTTGATGAAGGGTCGGGCTACAAGGATTGCCTTAAAATTCCAATCGAACTCATAGAGCGTCCGAGCGAATAGTTTTTAGGCCCCGTAGTTTAGTTGAATAGAACGTAGGATTCCGGTTCCTAAGGTCGTGGGTTTG
>JAGCDD010000199.1 GCA_017651345.1 Bacteroidales bacterium
AAATCAAGCAATTATTTGAACGCCAAAATGGGCTTGATGAGTTGGCTAAGATAGTTACACCTGCAAACGGTGAATTGTACGAGAAAATGCTTTCGGATAGAAAAGCAACACAAGAAAAGTTTGATAGATTGTGGGATAGACTGTTACACAAGAATAGGTGGGCACAAAGGCGATTCGGATTTTGGAAAATTGATTTCGATACAAACGACATCTATTTGGAAAGTAAAAGGAAATGGAATGACAAGGAAGAACAAGAAAATCAGAACTAATATTCCGCAAATAGAAATTAGCGAAAGTGATATTCCATCGAAGGAACGCATATGGGATAAACAATACCAATGCCGTGATTTTGAGTTGTCTAACTTTTGGCAAAAGTCGGCTTTCCTTTTCGGCTTTCTATCATTGTGTTTTGCCGGGTATGGTGCATTAGTGCTACAAGTTGTTGATAGTGGAACAGATAAGTGTTATTTGCCATATATCTATCAATATATGTGTGGCATATCATTGCTTGGCATTGTTCTATCGGTTGTGTGGATATATATGATGAAAGGTTCGAAAGCGTGGTATGAGGTTTACGAGAAATCTATTTATGCAATTGAAAAAGAATTATTTAATGGCAAAAAAAGGAAATATGTGGAAGGTGAGTTTGCCAAAGAAATGAGTAAACAATTCAATGAAAATTTTACAGGACTTCATAGCGGTGCATTTTCGCCATCAAAAATTAATATATTGATAGGATGGATAATGTTAATTGTATGGATAATATGTTGTGGAATAAGCCTATATAATCTATTAATTGACATTTTGTCTTGCGATGAAATTGGAGAATTTATAAGAAATAATAGAAGTAATGTTACAAAATTCTTTTTTTTAACCAATTGTGTGATACTATGTTGTGCAATTTTGATATGTATTCTTAAACCATTTGTCAAAAGTGGTATACTTGCGAAAGAATCAAAGAGGTTAACTAACCTTCCATA
Organism: Bacteroidales bacterium; assembly: GCA_017651345.1. Classification (GTDB taxonomy): domain Bacteria; phylum Bacteroidota; class Bacteroidia; order Bacteroidales; family UBA3824; genus UBA3824. The sequence goes on from JAGCDD010000199.1 coordinate 981, forward strand.
TATAATAATTGGTGTTATTTTGGGTTTTGTTTTTGCAGGAATCTGTTTCGATTTTGTTATTTTAATATGTTTCGCTCCTCTGATTCCGATTGCAATTTATTGGTATTTCCATTTTAGACATAACAAATAATAGACAATTAATCATATTCGCGTTATACTCACACCTCCTCCTCGGCAAACAAATCAAGCAGAAAGTCTTCTGACGACATTACATCTATGCCGTTGAGACCTGCGAAATCTTTGGTGTTGTTTGAAATGATAACGTCACATCCCGTAGACTTGGCGCACTGAAACTGAATGTTATCTTCAAAATCTTTTATCTTGATATTCAACGCCGCATCAAGTTGAGCCTCGTCGATTGGCGCCACGTGCAACATACTGCGCAAACGGTTTAGGTCTGTGTATATTTCGTCAACAGAATGGTTTCGTTGAATATACGAGATGTTAACAAACGACATTAACGAAGCGTACAAATGGAACTTCCCTTTCAGGGACATTTTAAAAATTGTCCTTGCATCTTCTGAAAAACGGCGTTGTTCTAAATAATCCAACATAACGTTGGTGTCGAGAAACACTTTTTTCATAAGCCCAATATGTAGCGTGTTTTTTCATCCTGCAATTCTTCCTTTGATAGACGCATCCTGTCAAACAATTCGTCTACTTCGGGAAATTCATTCTTGTACTCTTCGTACTTCTTATGCAGAAACTCTCTTTTTTCTTCGGGAGTTAAATCCTTTACCTTACGTTTTTTGGGTTGATTGTCTCCAATCTTTGCTTTGTTTGACGGTGCTATGCGCGACTTTACCAATCGGCGCAACGTCTCTATCGCGTCGCGCCAAAAACTTTCGTCGCCCGTTATGGTAGAAAACTCCTGAAAAAACTCTTGTTTCAACTGTATTGCTGTCATTGCTATTTCTCTTCTTTGTAAGACATAACACTGCAAATATAATCATTCCCGCCGTTTTATCAAAATTATTTCTGTTGAAAATAAGCGTTTTTTATGCCTCGTTACACTTTGTTTTTAATAAGTTGTTGTAATAATGTTAGTTGTGTCATCTTTTGTAAGGTTTCATAGGTAAGAGGAAAAATTTTTTATTTCCCCTTCCTCTCAATCTCCTGCAAGTTTTCCATTTTTTTGGTTTCAAGAAACTCGTTGATGCCGCAGAGGTGCTCTTTTACCTTTTGATGTCCAAATTCATACACCTTGGTAACAAGTCCGTCGAGGAAATCGCGGTCGTGGCTAACAACTATGAGCGTGCCGTCGAATGCAAGCAGAGCCTGTTTGAGCACGTCCTTGGTTTTGAGGTCGAGGTGGTTGGTGGGCTCGTCGAGAATGAGGAAGTTGACCGGCTCTAAAAGCAGTTTTAATAACGCAAGTCGCTGACGTTCACCACCTGAAAGTACCTTCACCTTTTTGTCGATGTTTTCGCCCGAAAACATAAACGCGCCGAGCATATCCTTGATTTTGGTGCGGATGTCGCCCTTGGCAATGTCGTCGATGGTTTGAAAAACAGTGAGATTTTCGTCGAGGAGCGATGCCGAATTTTGCGCAAAATATCCTATCTGAATATTGTGACCGAGTTGAAGTTTGCCCTCAAACGGAATTTCTTTCATAATGCACTTAACCATAGTGGATTTGCCCTCGCCATTGCGACCCACAAAGGCTACCTTTTCGCCACGTTCGATGGTAAACGACGCATTGCCGAATATCAATCTGTCGTAACTTTTTGACACGCCCTCGGCAATAACTGGATATTGTCCCGAACGCACCGATGGCGGAAAACGCAGTTTCAAACGCGAATTATCCTCCTCGTCAACCTCAATAAGCACAAGTTTTTCAAGCATTTTTACACGGCTCTGCACTTGAAGAGTTTTGGAGTATGTTCCTTTGAAACGCTCGATGAAATCCTTGGTTTCTTGAATCATTTTTTGCTGCTCGTCGTATTGCTTTTGCTGCTGTTCGCGGCGTTCTTTGCGCAGTTCAAGATAGTGAGAATAAGTGGCTTTGTAGTCGTAAATTCTGCCCATAGTGATTTCGATGGTGCGGTTGGTGATGGAGTCTACAAAACGTTTGTCGTGACTGATGAGCACCACCGATTTGGAACTTTGCTTGATAAAATCTTCCAACCATTGAATAGATTCGATATCTAAGTGGTTGGTGGGCTCGTCGAGAAGCAACACGTCGGGATTTTTCAAAAGCAGTTTGGCAAGTTCGATACGCATACGCCATCCTCCCGAAAATTCAGAAGTTTGACGCTGAAAATCAGAACGTTCAAAGCCCAATCCCATAAGAGTTTTTTCGATATCCTCCTCAAAATTGGTCATATCAATGGCGTAGAACTTTTCGCTCAGAGCGCTAACCTGTTCAATAAGAGCCATATATTCTTCCGACTCGTAATCGGTGCGGGTTTCGAGTTCTTTGTTGATACGTTCAATCTCGTTTTCGGTATCTTTGAGATGTTGAAAAGCGAGCGAGGCCTCCTCAAACACAGTTCTACCATCCTCAGTCATAAGGTGTTGTGGTAGATACGCCACCACGCAGTCCTTAGGTTTGGTAACCGCGCCACGGGAAGGAGTACGTTCGCCGGCAATCACTTTAAGAAGAGTGCTTTTGCCTGCGCCGTTTTTACCCATAAGGGCAATGCGGTCTTTATCGTTGATTTGAAAAGAGATATTCTGAAACAGAGTTGTTCCGCCGAACTCTACGGCAAGGTTGTCTACGCTGAGCATTACTATTAAGGTGTTTTAAAATTTGTGGGCGCAAAGGTAAGGAAAATCGTTTTCAAAATAAAAAAAAGTATATAATTTTGCCCTTCTAAAAAATTGAAATAGATGAAAAGCAAATTTACCCCGAAAAAGACCAAATTAAGGTAAAACGCGGCGAAGTTGTGGCTTTTTCGGGCAACACTGGCGGTTCTGGCGGTCCTCACTTGCATTTTGAGGTGCGCGAAAACGAAACCGAGGAGGCTCTCAATCCTTTGGCTTTTATTCCGCCTATCGACGATATTAATCCGCATATATCGGGTTCTGGTTCTATCATTTCTGAGTAATCTACATTAATCAATTTAAAACAATATTTTGAATAATGAAAGAATTCAACAAAGTATTATTTCCTTTTTGGCTTGCATTTGCTATAACAATTATATTATTTAATATAATGGAACACATACACCAAAAAGAATTTAGATGTAGGTATGAATGGCAACGAAAAGGGGTTGAAATAAATTCAATAGTTGATAGTTGTACATATAAGCATCGTTCTGGATTATGTGTTTACTTTAAATCTCATTTTTCTCCAATAGATAAATGGGGAAGTGACTTGTATTGGTCAGAAATGTCTCATCTTGACGAATTGGAAGGTATTGTATCTCCTAACGATTCTATTTATAAACCAGCAGGTTCTTTCAAATTCTATGTATTTAAGCATCGAAAAAAAAGATAGTTGTATTGTGGTTGAGGTTGCAAATGACCATACTATTGACGATTGGGCGTGTAAAGACTGCAAGGATTATTACGAGATGTTTAATCAATCAAAGAAATAAATCGTTATGAAAGTAATAACATCAAAATGGTTCGCTATCGGTCTTACCCTTGTTAGTTGCCTGATTACCTTTTTTGTGATGAAACATAAGATAGATGCCGAAATCAGATGCCGTAAGGCGTGGGTTGTAAGGACAACCGAAATAAAATCTTATGTTGATAGTTGCAAGATAGTTGATGGTAAGCACATAGTTTATTTCCGTTCTATAAAAATGCCTTGGGAACTTCCGAGAATGGCAGGCAAAATCAAATCGGGCGACTATGTGATTAAACCCGCTGGTGGACTTAAATATTACATATTGTTGTCAGGATGGAAAGATAGTTGCATGACAGTCACATACCCCGACAACATCGAAGAAAATTGCAAAGACTGTTATAATTTTTGATGATCAAACGGTAAAAACTCAATAAAACCTTGATATAACTATCAAAAAGCCAACTGCCATCAGGCTGATTTCGTGTTTGAGAGGTTGGATTGAGAGGGGGAATTTTTGTTTCAGACATCATTTTTAACATAAAAAATGATTTTTTTTGACAAAAAATGATTTACTTTGCACCGCTCATCTGTAAGCAGAAGGAGTTTCGGGGCTCGGTACGTCTTAGATACATATCGAGCCCTGCGTGTTTATAATACTTCATCCATCTTGGATTGCAACTTCTTCTTTATTTGTTTCTCTCCATATTTCTTGTTAAGGTAATAGGCTGTCAGCAAGTAATAAGAATTGCCATTACGAATTTGGGGTTCAAAAACGATGACATATTTCCGTGTCTTGTTGTAGATGTATGTTCTAACTACGTCCGCTCGCTTGCGTTGGTTGCGTTCCGATACGCTGAAAACCACAATGTCACTGTCGTTCACCTGACAATCAGTGTGCGTTTTGATCCAATGCAAACGCTCAGAACGAAAGTTGTCGTATACGCGATGATTCACAACTACCCCGTTGCCATCATCTTCTTCAATTTCTTCGGTGGTAAGGTGCATAAACTCTCTATCCATATCAATAATGCCATCCGATTTGATTGGGTAGATGCATTTGTTCCTGAATTTGAAGTTATGGTTGTCGGCAATGTCTCTGTCAAAGATTGCTCTAAGCGATTTTGTCCGCGATTTTTCATCGAGGCTGATAAGGTCCAAAAGGTCAGGATACTTTTTGAGTTTGTTAAATGGCATATACGGTTATTTAAGCGTGATGAAGAATAGGTTGAATTTTTTTGCGGATAGCGGAGATGTGCGCTTTAAGGAAATGTCTGTGTGGTTGGCGATGTGGCCTACAATTTTACGTTTAGCGACCACCTTACCCTCTATGTCTCCGCTTTCGATTCTGAGATTGTAGTTGATTGCACCCATCAAGACGTCTGCAAGTTGTAGAAACACACTCTCGTGAGATCTGATGAATTGAAAATTCCGAATTGATGCATTCCATTTTAGAATGTCCTTCAACTTGCGTAGTTTTCCCTGACTACACGTATCTTTGATGTCAAAATAGACATTGTATGTGTTCTCCAAATCAATCTCGTGGTGAAGCAATTGAAAATACATCCTGAAATAAAAATCATTAAACGTGTATTCAGGGCGGGACTCGTCTATTTGAGATTTATCTACAATAACAGCGCGGACTTTCATATCGGTCATAAAGAAATATTCAACGAGTTCCTTGTACATTTCAAATGTCTTATCGTGAATGTTTGTCCATTTTAATTCGCCATCGTATTGATACTTCGCTTTGATGTTTTTTATTTGTTCTTTACAAATCTTGATTTGATTGGAAGCAATGCTGATATATCCATACACCATATACGGGTGTCCGTCATTTTCAAGATGAGTGCTTTCGTCGCAAAATATATTGAATGTCTTTTCGATCATAATTAAATTGTATGATGTTTCCACAAAATCTAAATGGTGTTGGCAAAGATAAAGTGAAAAATCATTTTAAGCAAGTGCGTATTGAATAAAAAAACTATTTACTTTTGCCCCGAACAAAATTACAACGTATAATGAAACTCAGATTTTTGATTTTATCAATTCTTCTGCCTTTGTCGCTTGCGGCTCAAAACAATCTTTACCGCTATCCTATGGATATTCCTATGATTATGAGCGCGTCGTTTTGCGAACTCAGACCAAACCATTTCCACGCAGGGTTGGACATTACCACCGCGGGCGAAATCGGTGTGGAGGTGAAATCTGCCGCCGACGGTTATGTGTCGCGCATCAGAGTGTCGCCCTACGGCTACGGACACGCCTTATATATAACGCATTACGATGGTTACACCACTCTCTACGGACATCTCAGCGGATATGCGCCAAAAATCGACAAGGTGATTTCGGCTCAACAGTATAAAAATCAGTCGTTTGAGGTGGATTATTACCCCGAAAAAGACCAAATCAAGGTAAAGCGCGGCGAGGTGGTGGCTTATTCGGGCAACACAGGCGGCTCGGGCGGTCCTCACCTGCATTTTGAGGTGCGCGACAACGAAACCGAGGACGCTCTCAATCCTTTGGCTTTTATTCCGCCTATCGACGATATTAATCCGCCAACTATCTATGGCGTAAAGATTTACATTCTTGAAAACGATTCGCAGGTAGACGGTGAGTGTGCCGACAAATATTACTCTATGAAACAGATTTCGGGACGCACTGTCAAGGCTTTTGGACATATTGGCTTGGGTATCAATGCCAACGACTTTTTTTCTGTTGGCGGACGCCCCTGCGGTTTGGTAGAAATTGCACTTTACGACGGCGAGAAACTCGTTTTTCAATCGCGTCTCGACCGTATGCCGTTTGATAAAAGCCGGTATATCAATAGTTTTATCGATTACGCCCATTATCAGGACACCAAGCAATATGTGCAGAAATGCTTTGTGGAGCCCAACAATCAGTTGGATATTTTTTCGGCTCACGACGACATCTACATCGCACCTGGCGAAACTCACAATATCCGTTTTGAACTCAAAGATTTTGTGGGCAATACGAGCGTTTTGAGATTTAGCATCTTGGGCGATTCAAGCGTCAACAACACACCTGTTTCGCCGTCGGGACGTCCTTTGGAATGGGCGTTGCAGCAGCGTATCGACACATTGGGCATTACGGTAGATATTCCGCAAGGCACTTTTTACAAAAACGAGTATGTCAATTTTTCGTGCGATACTTCGCCGCGCTATTCCCGCCCTGTGTACACTGTGGGCAACTACCGCATCCCCCTTCAAAACTATATTTCGATGAGAATTCCCGTTCCTGAAAAAATCAAATCGCTGATAGGCAGCAAGTATACCCCCAAGCAGGTTTTCGTGGCAAAATTAGGAGCCAAAAACTCGCTCGGATATGTTGGCGGAGCATATTCCAACGGCTAC
>JAGCDD010000200.1 GCA_017651345.1 Bacteroidales bacterium
AGAGCGGTAAAGAGGAGTCCCACACCAAAAATACTACGCCTCATAGATTTGGAGATGATAAAATCTGTTATCTTTCGAGGTTTCTCTTTCATAACGTCTGACGATGGCGGCAACGATGCAAGGGCTATTGCTGCAAAGGTGTCCATAATAAGGTTGACCCAAAGCATCTGCGTAACCGTTAGCGGCGACTGTGTGCCAATAAACGCACCGATAAGCACTATTAGGCACGCCACCACATTGATAGTCATTTGAAACATTATAAACCGCTGAATGTTTTTGTAGAGCGAACGTCCCCACATTACGGCGTTGCTAATGGTGGCAAACGAATTGTCTTGAATTGTCATATCCGATGATTCTTTTGCCATTGAAGTGCCGTCGCCCATCGAAAGACCCACGTCAGAGGCGTTGAGGGCGGGAGCGTCGTTTGTGCCGTCGCCTGTGGCTGCTACTACATAACCGGCTCGTTTTAAGAGTTTGACAAGTCGCTCCTTGTCGTGAGGACGTGCTCGCGATAAAATCTTTAATGTTGACAGTTTTGCGGTGATTTCTTCGTCGTTCATAGCGGCAAACTCTGTTCCCGTTAAGATGGCTTGGTCGCTGTCGGTATCGTTTAAAAGTCCTATCTGACGACCTATCTCTTTGGCTGTCAACGATGTGTCGCCGGTTACAATTTTCACTTGTATTCCTGCCGATGTGCAAGATTTTATAGCATCTGCCACGTCTACACGTATTGGGTCGGATATGGCAAAAATACCTGCAAAATGGAGGTTTTGGATATTGAGTTTTCCGTTTTCAAATGCTGTATCGTTGTCGTCTAATTCTTTGTAAGCCAATGCTAATGTGCGGAATGCACGGCTCTGAAACTCCGATAGTTTTTGCAAATAATCGTTCTTCTTGCTTTCGGTCAAATCCGAAAATCCAATCACAATTTCAGGTGCACCTTTTACATAAAGTACCTGTTTGCCAAGGACTTGCGATTTAACAATGGTGGCCATATATTTGTTTTCGGTAGAGAACGGCAGACGATCGATGATGTCGGTATTCTCTCTGATAGTCTGATAGTTGAAGTGCTTTTCGGCAAGCCAAAGCAGCAATGCGCCCTCGGTGGGATTACCAATAGGTTTGAGGTTGGTGGCGGTAGACAAATCAAGGTTTGCGGTAGAGTTTACAGCAATCATTTCGGCAAGCAGATTTTCCTCAATATCAGAAAGTTGCATATCCGCTACCTGCATTTTGTTTTGCGTAAGGGTACCCGTTTTGTCGGTGCAAATTACCGACGCCGCACCCATAGTTTCGCAAGCGTGCATTGTGCGGGGCAGAGTGTTTTCGTTCATCAGTTTTTTCATACTGAACGCCAACGAAAGAGTAACGCTCATAGGCAGTCCCTCAGGCACAGCCACCACTATCAGCGTAACGGCAATCATCACTGTATTAAGTATATACGATAGCAAATCAAGCCAGTCAAAACCGCCGTCAATAGTGAAGAAATACGTTATCAAGCGACCCACAATAATCAAACCTGCCACCAAATAACTTGCCTTTGTGATTTTGTCGGCAAGCGCGTCGAGTTTTTCGCTCAGCGGAGTGGGGTCGCCCTCATCCACCTGTGCGGCTTTAAACACCTTGCCACTTTCGGTCTTGTCGCCCACGCGAAACACCTCTGCGGTGCAGTAGCCCTCAATAATGGTGGTACCTTTCATAATTTGATACGACGGGTACGGGGCTTCGGGGTCGTTTTTAGATTGGTCGGCAAACTTGTTGGCCTGCATTTCGCCGGTTAGCGACGATTCGTTTACTATAAGATTAAGGCTTTCAAGCAATTGACAGTCGGCAGGAATTTCCTCACCTTGTTCCAAAATCACTATGTCGCCCACCACAACTTCGCGTCTTGGAATTTGGCATACATTATTGTTTCTTATGGTTTTAACAAGGGTATCGTCGTTTACTTGGTTGAGGGATTGAAAAGTTTTTTCGTTTTTCTTTTCCAACAGATACGCCACACCTGTGGCAAGCAGCAGTGCCACTATGATGCCCACAGGTTCAAAAAATGTTGATACACTGGCGTTTTCAATCTCAAATTCGTAAATAGCAATGCCAATAGAGAGTATAAAGGCAGTAATCAAAATTTTGAAAAGAGGGTCGTTGAAACCTCCAAACACGCCCACCACCACAATCAGCAGCCACGAAACAATCATTACGGCAGGCATAGCCCAATGTCCACCCAAAAACGCCGCCACCACCACTGCACCCACGGTAAGCACAGCCATAGCAATTGGAATCCAATGTTTTAACACTTTTTTGAGAACATCCCAAAATGATTCTTTCTTGGGCGGGGTAAGAATATTTTCGCCGTTCAATCTACGGCTCTCGGCCACCTGAGCGTCGGTAAGACCTGAGTAATGATGATGGTTTGACATTTTGCAGTTTTAAATTTGTGGTGCAAAGGTATAAAAAATTTTGTCCACAAAATAATCTTCCACAAAAATGCTTTCACCACTTTTATTCCGTCTTAAAATAGCTTATCGCTTCTGAGAGTTCTTCGGAGCGTTGGAGCAGTATGGCGCTGTTTTCGGCTACTTCGTCGGCTATGCCGGCAAAATTGCGGGTTACTTGGGTGAAATTCTGCACGGCGGTGTTGATTCTCGAACCCGTGGCGGCTTGCTCTTGACTCGATGCTGATATTTCGCGTATCAAATCGGCTGTCTTGCTTATCTCGGGGAGTATTTTTGTAAACACATCCTGCATAGTACGTGCAGCTTGGCTTCCTGTAACACTCACAGCGTTGATTTCTTTGGCTGCTAATGCACTACGCTCGGCAAGTTTGCGTATATCCGAAGCCACCACGGCAAATCCTTTACCCGATTCGCCCGCCCTTGATGCCTCTACAGCGGCGTTGAGGGCAAGTATGTTGGTTTGGAAAGCTATGGAGTTGATGATAGAAATACGGTCGGTAATCTCGTTCATTGCCGATACTGTTTGCAAAGCCGACTTGTTGCACTCCGAAACCGATGTCAAAGCCGCATCTGCCATTTGAGCACCCGACACAGAGTTGTGAGAGTTTTGTTCTACTGATGCGGCAAACTCTTCGATAGATGCTCCCACTTCGTTGGTAGATTCTGAAATGTTGGCAGCCTTAGAGCGTATATCGCGGGCTGATGATTCCAAAAACGATGATGCCTCTGTGATGTTGCCTACCTCAGAACCTATTGAGCCGAATGTATCGCGCAAAAAGTTGGTAAGCCGCGACACCGAAGTGCGCAGACGTCCCACTTCGTCGGTAGCTCCATTTGACAACAATGTGGCACGCAAATCGCCGCCAGTAACTGTGGATGTGTGTTTTACGGTGTCGTCGATGGGGCGGATAATTTTGCCTACAAGAGTTAAAAGTGTAAAAAGACCAATGGCGATGCAGAGTATATAACCAATCGCCTGCTCGGTGTTGGAGCGTTTTACCCACTCGCAAACTTCTGTTACACGGTTTTCGATACCTGTAAGGCAGTCAGACTCTAAACGTTGCGCAAGTTCGGCAAGCTGAGCAGCAGAGGTGCGCGACAATGAACCGTAAGTCAAAACAAGCGACTTAGCTTCATCGGTGATCTCAGTGCCAAGCACTTCGGAATTACGAGCGAGTTCGCTGATTTTGTTTATATTGGGTTCTGCTTTGGTTATCAACGATTTAGCAGTTTGAGGGTCGCTTTCTAACGATGCCATCAAAAAATACGAATGAGCCTCAGCTGCCTGCTCAGACATAGCGCGGTAAGCCACATCGAGCGAAATATATAACTGCTGCATAGTGCGCACTTTGTAGATATTAAACATACACACTAAAAATATCGGCATCAAAAACAATACGCCGGCAAGTGTTATCTTTTTACCTAAGGATAGATTCTTGAAATTCATAGCACTAAACGTTTTTAAAGTAACTAATTTGTTGCAGAAGAGTCTGCACGCTTTGATAAACAGAGGTAACATTTGCCTCCATTTGAGCAGAAATATCGGCAAACGCTTGAGCCTCGTGATTGATGCGCTCCACTGCCGAATTAATATTGCCGATATTGGCGGATTGTTCTCGACCAGTTTCGGCTATCTCTTTCACTATTGTGGCGTTGTTGCGAATTGTGGGGAGTATTTTGTGGAATACTTCATCGGTTTTGATGGTAAGTTGCACACCTTTGGCACAAACTTCGTCGATATCTTTGGCAGCTGCAGCCGAACGTTCTGCCAATTTGCGTACTTCGGCAGCCACCACAGCAAATCCCTTTCCGTTGTCGCCTGCACGGGCTGCCTCTACAGCAGCGTTGAGGGCAAGTATGTTGGTTTGGAATGCTATGTCATCGATAATCGAGAGTTTTTCGGCAATGTCGCCCATAGCCTTTTGGATGTTGTCGCTTGCCACAACGCACTCGTCGAGTTTTTTGCCTGTATGCTCTGAATATTCGTAGGCAGATATAGCGTTTTGCGAATTAGAACGGATATTACGGGCGATATCTTCCACTGCCGACGACACTTCGCTTGCGGTTTGAGCCTGCGATTGTGCGCTGCGGTGCATTGTTTCGCCTGTGGTGCCAGTTGACTGTGCGGCTACAGAAATTTGTTCAATATTTGATCTAAGTTGAGGAATAATGGTCTTAAGCTTGTCGCGCAACGACACCATTGCCACTTGAAGCTCGGCAAATTCCTTGTTGCCACCGTCTTGAGCCACAGAGTTGATGTTGCCTGCCAAAATATCGTCGGCAAGTTTTTCGGCGGCTTTGATAGGTTTGGCAAGACGTCGCTCAAAAAGGAAACCAACGAGCCAAGCCGAAGCAAACGAAAACATTAGCCCTACAATAAGTTCAAGCACCGAATGTATCACCCAATCGGCAAGCCACTTATACATACCTCGTTCTTCTTCAATCTTTTGGCGTTCAAGACTTTCGGCTGAAGATTTCAGATTTTGCGAAAGTTGCGAAAGACGGTCGAGGTCGGCATCTTGAGCCTTGGGCTGTGATGTTACACTTTTCAAAAGGGTTTCAAACTGAGTATACTCGTCTTTGATAGGATTATCGGAAGGAATCTCCACATGCTGAACGGTTTTTAGAATGGAATAATCGCCTTTTGAGCGGACAGAATTTACACCGTACAGAGCCTTTGTAGCCTCGATAACAGTTTGAGAATAAATTCGTTCGGCAACCAAGTGCTCATTATTGAGACTTTCGCTCATTTCGTTCACCACTTTGATCTTGTACACGCTGTAAATACCTATTGTGCCGATTGGAATAAGCACAGCCATGATTACAAGAATCATTCGCAGTTTAAGGCTGTTGTTTGCATTTTCTTTCATACTGATAATGTGTTTGTTTAACGTTTATGTAACAATAACTATTCCCTTTATGTCAAGATAATTATTGAGATTGTCAACATTTATATTAGTAAAATACAACACCAAACACTGAAAAAATGTCACGCTCCGAAATGATTTTGTCACCCTTTTGTCAGTCTTGTCAGTTCTAAATCTGAAATAATGTCAGTTTTTCCGCTTCGGTACAGACTTTGACAATGGTGTTTTGGAAAAAATTTTGTAAAACATTAAAACGACATAAAAAATGGCAACAGGAAAAATTGGCGTTACGAGTGAAAACATTTTCCCCGTAATCAAAAAGTTTCTTTATTCTGAACAAGAGATATTTCTTAGAGAGTTGGTTTCCAACGCAGTAGACGCTACCACTAAGGTGAAGGCTCTATCGCGTAAGGGCGAAATCGAAGGCGAACTCGGCGACCTTACCGTGCGCGTAAAGGTTGACAAAGACGCTAAAACCATCACCGTTTCCGACCGTGGTATTGGTATGACTGCCGAAGAAGTGGACAAATATATTAATCAAATTGCATTTTCAAGCGCAGGCGACTTTCTCGAAAAATACAAAGACAGCATCGATGCTATTATCGGTCACTTCGGTCTCGGATTCTACTCGTCGTTTATGGTTTCCGAAAAGGTTGAAATTATCTCAAAGAGTTGGAAACCCGACACTAAGGCAGTTAAATGGAGTTGCGACGGTTCGCCCGAATACACTATGGAAGAGTGCGACAAAACCGACCGCGGCACCGACATTATTCTTCATATCGACAACGACTCAACCGCTTACCTCGAAGATTCTAAGATTGAGGAACTCCTCAAAAAATATTGTATGTTTCTCCCCGTGCCAATCGGTTTTGGCAAAGAAAAAGAGTGGAAAGACGACAAATACGTTGACACCGACAAAGATAAAATCATCAACGATACCGAGCCTTTGTGGACCAAAAAACCCGCCGACGTTAAAGAGGAGGATTACAAAACTTTCTACAAAAAACTCTACCCGAGCACTTTTGAGGAACCGCTGTTCAACATCCACCTCAATGTCGACTACCCGTTCAACCTCACTGGTATTCTCTATTTCCCAAAAATACGCACTAACCTCGAAATCCAGAAAAACAAGATTCAACTCTACTGCAATCAGGTATTTGTTACCGACAGCGTAGAAGGCATTGTGCCAGAGTTTCTTACACTCTTGCACGGAGTTTTGGATTCGCCCGATATTCCGCTAAACGTTTCGCGCTCGTATCTCCAAAGCGACGCCAACGTTAAGAAAATTTCTACCCACATTACCAAAAAAGTGGCAGACCGTCTCAACGACCTGTTTAAAAACAGCCGCGACGATTTTGAGAAAAAATGGGACGACCTCAAACTCTTTATCCAATACGGTATGCTCACCAACGAGAAATTCTACGATCTTGCTAAGAATTTCTTCCTCTACAAAAACACCGAGGGCAAGTATTTCACATTCGACGAGTACAAGAATATCGTTAAGGAGAACCAAACCGACAAAAACAACAGCGTAATATTCCTCTACGCCACCGACAAGGAGGAGCAATATTCGTTTGTGGAGGCCGCCAAAGCCAAGGGTTACGACGTGCTGATTCTCGACAGCGCTTTCGACGCTCACTTTATCAACCAACAGGAGCAGAAAAACACCGACGTTCGCTTTATGCGCGTTGACTCCGACACTATCGACAAACTTATCCGCAAAGAGGACGCTCCAAAATCTTCGCTCACCGACGACGAAAAGAAGGATTTCACAGCCATTTTCGACAGCCAGACACCCAAAAACACCAACAAAAACTTTACCGTAGAGTTTGATTCGCTCGGTGCTGATTCGCTGCCGATTATGATTACTCAAAGCGAGTTTATGCGCCGTATGAAAGATATGGGCAAAATAGGCGGTCCCGAAATGAGTTTCTACAACAACTTGCCCGACAACCTCAACCTCGTGGTAAACGAAACTCATCCGATGATTCAAAACCTCATTGCCGACGCCAAAGCCCAGACAGCCGAAGCCGCAGCAGCCGCCGACAAGGATTTGAAACCGTTGAAATCTGACCTCGAAAGTCTCGAAAAACTCACCAAAGACAAAAAGGACGAGGAAATCTCCACCGAGGAGAAAAACAAGAAAGAGGAACTGCAAAAGAAAATTTCCGACGCCGAGGCAAAACGCAAAGAGATTTTCACCAAATACGCCGAAGGCAACAAGTTGGTAAAACAGATGATCGACCTTGCTCTGCTTGCCAACAATATGCTCAAAGGCGAAGACCTCACCAAATTTGTAAAACGCAGCGTAGAATTGTTAGGTAAATAACCCACACATCTATATCACACGTTATTCATAATTTTTTGTTTTTAGTTAGACATCAGCCGCGCGGTAGCAATGCCGCGCG
>JAGCDD010000201.1 GCA_017651345.1 Bacteroidales bacterium
ATTTCGTTTGCCATAGAACAAATATTGCAACCGAATATCTTTGAAGTAAATGTTCACGCCACGGAAATCAGTTATAAAATCTTCTTTTTTTATATCAAACCCCATCTGATTAGCGTATTCAACATCTGCCGCCTTGTCTTTTTTGTCGTAATTACCCGACACAAAACGATTTACTTCTTGAACAAAACTTTTCTCATTATCGTAGTCGTCAACCGACAAAAAAGCGCGTTCATATTTCCATATCTTTTTAACCAAATCTGCAGATTGCCTACTCGACATATCGCGCATACAAATTATTTTGGCTATGTCTTTAGGCGAATACAACATTTCGCTCAAATTTATTTCCGGCTCAAAACTCATATATTGTCACTTTTTCGAGAGTTACAACTACGACATAAAATTTGCAGGTTTTCAGGCACACTTTTGCCGCCTTTATTGATTGGTACTATATGGTCAACTTGAAAGAATCGGCGTGTTTTTTCGGCTCTCCCGCATTTTGCGCACACATATTCACCTTTCCCATTTTTTGATTTGGCGAATGCTCCCTCACGCAAATCTCTCTCCAACTGCGGATTGTGTTTTCCCAACTCATACAAAGGAAGACTTTCAATTTCAACTGTGGCGTAATCTATATTTGAGCCAACTTTTGCATACAAATCAGGGCGGCTAATCTTATTAATCTCAATGTCTACTTGTGTTCTGAAAAACATTTCACGGCTGAAAAACAAGCGGATAATATTTTTGTCGCCTTCATCCCAAATTGAATTTAGATATATATCCTTGCTGCGTTGCCCCATATCGCTGTCAACAATATGTTTTGCAATGGTTGTAACATCAAGTCGTTCACGCATAACATCGTCGAATGTGTAGAATGTTGGAACATCACCGCAATAGGCATAATATTTTAAAATATTGATTATGTCGCGTTGGTCGTAAGGCGGAATCATATTGTCGGTGAAATACGATTCGGCGCATTGCTGCTCCATTTCGTCAACCACACTGGCTAAACCGTTCAAATCCTCAACATTGTAGGTCTTGAACAATTCGGGAAGTTCTGAAAGCATTGTTTTATAAGAATCTACGGTGCTATCGTAAACCATAACCTGACAGAAATGGTCAATACCTTCGTTCTCACCTGCGCGGTCGTCAACATATTTGAACGAGTACATTCCAATCGGGATTCTCTCCTCAAACGGCAGTGCCTCTAATGCTGATGTATCAATGCTACTGTTCAGAATATTCGCAAATTCTTCAATTTTAGCAATTTGAATCCAACGAACATATTTCTTGTATTTGTTTTCCGTATCATCTTTGAAGTCGTTGTCGCCATCGAAGATTGATTCGGGGCTCACCCACGAAATGCAGTTGTTGCTCCAATTATCAATAACAGGGACAATATAAGCGTCTTCAGTTCCGCCCGCGGCTGGTCCGCGCAAGGCGCGCCCAACCATTTGTGTCATAAGCGTCATCGATACTGTCGGACGGGCAAGAATAACAGTTTTTGTCTGCGGCAAATCAACACCTTCTGTAAGAATATTTACATTGATAAGAACCTGTATTTCACCCTTTTTGTATTTCGCGATATTCTCTTCGTTTTCTTTTTTCGATATTACAACGCCCGTGTTTCTATCAGTAATTTGTGAGCATACATAAGCCGATTTAACTCCTGCATCTGTGAAAACCTTGTTAAGTTGGATTGCGTGTGTGATATTCAACACAAAAACAATGGTTTGTCCAAATTCGTCTTTGTGCTTCAAGTACATATCAACAATTTTTTTGTTACGAGTAGCACTTTTGGCCATCTTTTCAACAATATCGTCAGGCAATTGGTCGAAGTTTTGAATCTTGTTCAATGCCTCAAGTCCCAATGTCTCGCAAATCTCATCGTCATTCTCAATTTTTAAATCGAATGTTGGTTTTGACAATATTCGCTTGGCTATCAAATCTTTCAGTCCGATTCTATAAGCAATGCCCACATCGTTTTTAATAGCCTTTCCATCAATAACTCCATCGTGGAAAATCTTTGCCAAAAGCCCTTTTTCGTTGTCCGCAGTACGGAACGGTGTGGCTGTCAATCCAATAATTTTAACGTGCGGAACACTCTCGCGCACATAATCAATAACCTTACGATATGTTTTTGCTATGGCGTGATGTGCCTCATCAACAACCAAATATAAAGTTTGCTGGCCTTTGAGCCAATTGTCGAGCATATTCATATTGCGGCCAACCGAATCCTTGCTTAATACAAGTAAATCATCGGTTTTAGCAATGTTTATAAGATTGTCGTGATAACTTGCGCCAGAGACTATTCTAAAATCAAAACTTGTTTTGTTTGGCATTGTTTCTGCCGTGGCGTACTTTTGGAACGACTCGGCCGCTTGGTCAAGCAACATTTGCCTATGGGCAAGCCACAACACTTTCATTCCCTTGTCGATAGCGTTTGTCAGTAACCACGAAGAAGCCGTGTATGTCTTTCCGCCGCCTGTCGGCAACACCACCAATGTACTGAAATCATCGTACTGGTTTATTATGCTCAAACATTTCATCGCATCGGTTTGATGCTCATACGATTGTCTTGGGTTACTTCCCTCTTGCCTTTTGACCGTTCCGGCACATTTTGTTTCGATTAGTTCATTGCTCATTTTGCTGTATATTTTGAAGTTTAACATTCAATCTATCAGCAATTCAAAATAAAAAAGCGTCAGCCGTTCGTTTGAATTGCTTATTAGACTTGAAGGCTCTGGAAAAACCGCTGGTGATAATAAGCACGAAACGGCTCACGCCCAAGAGCGTGAACCTTTCGCAAACTTATCCTCTCACCTAATAAATTTCCAGATTTTTCAAGTCGAGAATAAGA
>JAGCDD010000202.1 GCA_017651345.1 Bacteroidales bacterium
CGGCGGTGAACTTATCTACCGAAATCACCATACCTTTCCCCAAAAATCCACGGTGGGGAAAATGATGAGCAATGTCGCGGGCAATGTTGTCGAGGCGGTCGTCGCGTTTCAGCACCTCAATAATACGGCTTCCCGAATCTTCAAGACGTTTGGTTTCGGCTTCGTTGAGGTTTTCGTTTTCGATGATTTCCAGAAGGTCGTCGTCTAAGAAATTGTTTGTAAGACCCACCTCTGGTACGCGGCGACTATAAAAAAGCGGCACAGTAGAGCCGTCTTCTACCGACTGCGCAAAATTGTATTCTGATACATAATCGCCAAACCATTGATTAGTAAGTCGTTTAGAGCCAAGCAACGGCGTACCTGTAAAGGCAATAAAATTGGCGTTGGGCAGGGCGGTGTGCATATTTTCAGCAAGGTCTTTGTATTGTGTGCGGTGAGCCTCGTCGATGAGTACAAAAATATCGTTTCGTGTGCTGAGCACGGGATATTTTTTGCCCTTGTCGTAACGGAATTTGTGAATCATCGAAAATATAAACCGCTTGTTAGATTGCAGATATTCGCGTAGTTGGGTAGAATTTTTTGGCTGAACCTCTTCCTTAGGACCAATAACTTCGGTGCGCACAAAGTTTTTGTAAATTTGCGTGTCGAGGTCGTTGCGGTCGGTAACAATAAAAAATGTAAAGTTGCCTTGTAGTTTTCGCAAGCATTTACGAGTAAAAAACACCATAGAATACGACTTTCCCGAACCCTGCGTATGCCAAAAAACGCCAAGTTTACCGTTAAGTTTTTCGCGGTTGTTTACATTCTGCATCAGATTGTTAACCCCGAGAAACTGATGGTTTTTGGCAATAATTTTGGTGTTTTGATTTTGAAAAATAACAAAGTTTTCGATATAGTCGATGAGGTGGCGACGCTGGCACAAGCCTCGGGCAAAAAAATCTATCGAAGTGCCGTTTTGATGAATAGCCTTGCGGTCGGGAGTCTCCTTTTCGCTGTCGGTTTTTAGCCATTCAAAAAAGAATTCGTAACCAGCATTCCACGCGCCGAGACGGGTTTCAAGACCATTGCTCAATACGCATATCTGATTAAAAGCAAACAGGTTTGGAATATCTTTCTTATAATCGGTGAGATTTTTGTTATAAGCCTCCTCAATTTTTACAATGGCATTTTTGAGTTCAACAAACACAATGGGCAGTCCGTTGACAAAAATAATTACATCTGGACGCCGCCAATTATACTGCCCCTGAATCCACATTTGCGACACGGCAGTAAAAATGTTTTCGTCTGGATGATCAAAGTCGATGAGTTTTAGAAATTTAAAATCTTTTTTTCCATTGATTTTTAAATTCACTTTAATGCCTTCGCGGATTTTTTTGTAATTGTCGTAATTGGTTTTAGCCATATCAGAGCCACCAAAATCGCGGAAGAGGTCGGCAATTACACCATCAATATTTTCTTTTGGAATATCGGGATTGATTTTGTAAAGAGCGTTTTTAAGGTCTTGGGGCAATACGCATTGCTTTTTCAACGTGCGGAAAGTACCGTCGTTGAGGTTTTCTTTTGTTTGCGGATTAGCATTGCAGCGTATAATATTGTATTTAAAATCTCCGCCTTCAAGAATCTGCAAAAGCGACTGCTCAATATCGTCTTCGGTGATGTAATTTGCCATTGTGTGTAAATATTTCTATTTCATTACGCAAATATAGTGAAAATTGTTCAAATCTTTTTGCGGAACTCGGTGGGACCTATGCCGGTTTGTTTTTTGAAATACTTGCCAAATGCGCTTTGTGTGGGGAAATTCAAGCGGTACGAAATCTCCTGCACGCTGAGTTCGGTGTACATCAAGAGGGTTTTGGCTTCGAGAATCACATAGTCGTTGATCCATTCGAGGGCAGTTTTGCCGCTGCACGCCTTGATTTCGCCGCTGAGGTAGTTGGACGTGAGGCACATCTTGTCGGCATAAAACGACACACTCCGTTCACTGCTGTGGTATTGCGAGAGCAACGACATAAATTTTTCAAACAGTTGCTCGTTTCGTGCAATCTTGAAACCGCCGTTGTCGATTCTGCCGTCGTCCATAATCGATACAATGGTGTATACAAGCGCCTGAATGAGGCTTTTGATTATTTGCGGAGTCTCCTTGCGGGGACGGTTGATGTTGTCGCGCAGTTGCGGATAGTAGTATTTTAGAAGGTTGAGGTCGCTGTCAGATATCTTGCGCATAAAAATTTCGGGCGAAAAGTAAATGCTCTGCTGCCAAAGACTGATTTTGAGTTCGTTGATAAAGTCGGTGGCTATCACTCCGGCGTATGCTTCGAGGTTGTGGCTGCTGATGATTTGCAGAATGTCGCTACTGCGGCATATCAGCACAGTGTTTTTTTCGATAGTGTAGTTTTTGAGGTTTATGCTGCATTCCATACTTCCTCCGGTGCAGATTAATATGCTCACAGCATCAATTCGGCAGGGGTATTTAAACAGTTCCAAATATCCGAGCCTGTCGGTGATGATAAGTTTGTCGCTAAATGCCGTGGCGTAGCGAAATTTGTTCTTCAAAAGTTCCCCGATGGTGATATGGTTTAGAACGCTGTCCATTATTCATATTTTTGGCAAATCTACGCAATTATCCGTAATGAGAGAAATAAAAAATTCATTATATCTATTTTTTCCATATCTTTACCCCAAAAAAACAACTATGATTAAACATTTACTCATAATTATATTGTTGATGATGCCTTTGTGGGTATTTGGTCAAGGCAAGAAAGCCAACGAGTATTACAACCAGGGCGTAGATCTCTTTAATACCCACAGGATTGAGGAGGCGATTCAAGTTTTAAAAAAGAGCGACGCGCTCGAGAAGAAAGAACTCGACGAGACGCGCCCAAACCGTTACCGTTCCGAAAGGTTGATAGCGATGTGCTGGCACCAAATGGCTACATCGGCTTATACCAACGGCAATTATCTTGAGGCTGTGAGAATTCAGGAAAGAGCGGTGGAGGTGTGGGAACGCACCAATGCCCCCAAAAACCAAAATTATATCGCGATGCTCAATCTACTCGCCTCATGTTACTACAAGATTCAAAACACCAACGCCTCCATCAATGCCTCCCTTAAAAGCATAGAGGTGATTAAGTCGCTTTCTGGCGAATACAACGAAGAATATACCAGTGCGCTCAACAGTTTGGCTGTGTTGACCTGCAATGCGGGTAGGTACAATGACGCTATCAAGCTGGGAACACAGTTGGTGGACATAACTACGAAGACCATCGGTGAGCGCAACGCCTTATTTGCCATCTATCTTAGCAACCTTGCCGGATATTATTCTCTGGCGGGCGATATGCGCCAGGCGTTCTTCTATGAAAACCGTGCCTTGGCCATCCGCAAGGAGATTTTGGGCGAAGATGATCCCCAATATGCCGCGTCGTTGAACAATCTTGCAAACTATGTTGTCAAGCTTGGCAACTACGGCGAGGCGGTGCGGCTTGAATCCGAAGTGTTGAAAATACGAAAGGCGGCTCTTGGCGACAGGCATCCTGACTACACCTTCGCGCTGTTTTCACTTGCTTCTTACAATCTTTTAGCCCGCAACTACGCCGACGCTCAAAAACAGTTTGACGAGTGCTACAACCTGTTAAACTCGTATGTGATGCTCTATTTTTCGTCGATGACATATCAGGAGCGGCGCAATTTCTGGAGCAAGTATTCCACTTTTTTTGGGGAAAGGCTTGTGCACGCAGCCGACTTAATGGACAATCCTCAGCAGACAATACTCGCATACAACGGACAGCTGTTGTCGAAGGGATTGATACTCAACGCCGAAGTGGAGATTCACAAACTTATACAGCAGAGCGGCAACGCACAACTGGCAAGCAGTTACAAAAAACTCAGCGCCAACCGTGCTTTGTTAGACAATCTGTATCAGACTCCTCCAAAAGATCGGAAAATGAATGTCGATTCGCTGTTGTCGGTGATTGATAACGAGGAACTTATGCTTGTGCAGTCGTTGAAACCTTATGGCGACTATACCAGAAACCTCTCAATCAAGTGGAATGATGTGCAGAAAAACCTCAACAACAACGATATAGCCGTGGAGTTTGCGTCGTACAAAGATTCATTGAACCGTGATGTGTATGTGGCTCTTGTTGTTGCCAAGGAGATGAAAGCACCGGAGATTGTGCGACTGTTTGACCAAGAGGAACTTATCGCTATCAAGACAGCTGATTTTTACAAAACCTCGAAGCTCTACAACCTGATTTGGAAACCGCTGACGAAATATCTTAACAAAGCCAATAAGGTGTACTTTGCGCCTTGTGGCAAGCTTCACACCATAGGCATAGAGTATATGCCCGACGACAACGGCAATGTGTTCTCCGAGCAGTACTCCGCATATAGGCTTTCGTCTACTCGTGAACTGGCTATCACTCACAACGATAATCCAAACAAGAAGGCCGCCACATACGGCGGAATAAGATACGACGCATCAGAGGAAACCACCATAGAGCGTAGCGGTGCCGCTGTGTATCTCGCCGGCACAAAGGTGGAATCCGAGGCGGTGGCATCACTCCTTAGCGCGGTCCACTACGAGGTTACGGCATTGTCTGACACCGCCGCCACCGAGGAGAGCCTAAAAAATCTTTCGGGCACAGGACTTAAAATCCTGCACATCGGCACTCACGGTTTTTATTACAACGAGGACGAACTTTCCGCCCTTGGCAGCTCCATCTTCTTAGACAAAAATCTGACCCAGGAAGACCGTTCGCTCAGCGGCAGCGGACTGTTGTTTGCCGGTGCAAATATCATCCTCACAGGCGACACCAGAAAAGCCGTAACCGATGGCGCCGACGACGGAATCCTCACCGCCAAAGAAATCTCACGACTTGATTTCAAAGGTCTCGATTTGGTTGTCCTATCCGCTTGTCAGTCAGGCTTGGGCGAGGTTACGGGCGAGGGAGTTTTCGGACTTCAGCGCGGTTTCAAAAAAGCCGGTGCACGCACTTTGGTTATGAGCCTTTGGAACGTGAGCGATGAGGCAACGCAGCTATTGATGACCGAGTTTTTCAAAAATCTTACTACGGGAATGACCAAGCGCGAAGCGTTCGTATCGGCACAAAAGGCCGTCCGCAAACAGTTTCCACATCCGGGATTGTGGGCAGCGTTTGTGATGGTGGATGGGATTTAATTGACAGTTAATAATTGACAATTCACAATTCATAATTCATAATTACCTGCTCAAACACTTGATTGTTGCTCATTATTACCTCCTCCTCTCCTACTCTTTTTTTGTTGGCGATGAGGGTTATGATGGGGCCTAAGGGGGATGAGGAGTTGTCGGTTTCGATGAGGATGCGGCTAAGGGGGATGATTTCTAATGATTTTTGGGCGGCGCAGTTGGGTGCGAGTATCTTGTCGGAAAATGAAAAATAGATGTTTCCGCGGCGAAGAAGTTGCTCTGTGGTTTGTAGGTTTCCGTTGTAAGAATGCATTACCACTGGCAACGAAAAACGTGTGGCGTTGAGTGCCGAAATTATTTCAGAATAGGCTCTTACACAGTGAATTATCACAGGTTTTGAATATTGCTGTGCAAGGTGGAGATGCTGAATAAAAGTCTCTTTTTGCTCTGCAACGGTAGCAGATGAAAATACATCAATACCACATTCACCAATGGCGGCGCAATTAGGCAATGATGCAAGATGTTTTACGATTTGAAACTTTTGGGTAAAAGTATTATCAATAAGTTTCGGATGGATACCGGTGGAAAAGAGCGGCACATCGTCTGTCTCTTTTTCATCGGTACCTATATCCAAAACATTTGTATCAGGATAATCAACAATATGATTATGAATGATATACACTTTATTTTAATTGACAATTGATAATTGACAATTCACAATTACTATTCATTGTCAACCATTACAGCGAGGAGAATCAAGGCGGCTTGCCAGTTGATTGCTATTTCGTTGGTGGTGTACGAGCCGTTTTGGTCGTAGTAGTTGAGAGCGGGGAATTTGTTGGGTTTTTGTCCTACCTCGTTGCCGCCGCCAATAAACGGACCGCCTGCAAGGTATCCGGGAGCGGGCAATGGAATAGAATCGGCAACCGAACGGCGGTCGTGAGGGTCAACGGGCGATTTGCTGCCAAAACCTGTTACATAGCAGTAATCCAACGGGTTGCGACCGAGAATATAGTGCAATGCGGCTTGTGCGGCTTCTAAGTATTTTTGATTGCCGGTGATGTGATATGCTGTGGCAAGCACGATTCCACGGTTGGCACATTCGCTGTTGCTACCCCACGGAAAAACGTTGAGGGGAGTTTTGTAAGCCGAATTTTGGTAAGTTTCGAGCAGGTTGTCGGCAAGTTTCATAAACTCGTTGGTGATAAAGTCGAGAATGTTTTTTTCGTGCTGTTCCATAAAAGCGCACGCCTTTTTGTTGGTGAGCAACGAAATTACGCCGAGTACCGATGTAGAATCCCAACAAGGAGCGGTAAAACGGTAGTTTTCAAGTGGTTGCTTTTCCATCGGGAGTTCGTCTTCGGTAGAGATAAAATACTCCAAACAAGCCCAAGTCCATTCGTCGCCAATGCGGTCGTCGTTGTACTGACCTGTCATAACGTCTTTGGGCTGACGGTAGAGAATTCCCTGATTTTTCATAGCCCAATTGTAGGCTCGCATATAGCATCCTTGAATATGGTTGCAGAAATCCTCGTACTGAGGATAGCGGCGGAGAACACGCTCAGCCTTGCACATTGTTGCCACAAAGTCGAGAGCGGCGGCAGTGGTTTTCTGCACTACGTAACGCTCTGAATTATCGTCCTGAGGCATAATAAAACCGCAGAAACTGAGCGAGGTTAGTTTTGCGTAAACACCTCCGTCGTCGGGGTCTTGCATTGTGAGCATCCATTTGAGGTTAACGAGAATTTCGTCGAGCATATCAGGAAGGTCGTTGCCCGATTCGGGAATGTTGAGTTTGAGTTTGTCTACATATTCGGGATACATTTCTATGGCGTGAAGAAGTTCCCAAACAGTGATTGACGAGTTGATGATATACTTGTTGTAGTCGCCAGCGTCGTACCAGCCACCGGGCGATGAGATAACGTCGCCTTGCTTGCGCTTAGGACCTGCGGAAGATTCGTGAATTTTTACCACATTGTCTAAATGTGCTGCGGGACGGGCGTATTTGCCAGCGTATTCCTCTTTGATTTCCTCACCTGCGCGGGCAAGGTAGAAGGTTTTCATTGCCGATTTTACCAAATCTTGATAAACCCCCTCTCCTACTGCAAACGGATACGAACCGCTTGTGCCATTGCATTTTAGGCGGAAAATACCTTCGCGGTTAAAATCAGAGAAGTCTGCAGTTTTTACCTTTGTACCCGAAAACTCCCACTCCTTGGGTTCGGAGCATTGCCCCTTGTAAACCTCCTCGCCAGTGGCAAAGTCAACGATGGTAAATTCTTGCGCCGACGAATCGGGCACAATGGCTATTTTTACACCTTTGGCGGGATAGCCGATTTGGTCTGCTTTGATTTTTGCACCCGACTCTTGATCATCTTTTTGGGTGCTGTTGCAGGCGCACAGAAGCATAGCGGCTGTGGCTGCGGAAAAAAGTCTTTTCATATTCGTAATATTTAGTAAGTTTAATTATTTACAGTGCTGACGGTAAGCCTTTTCGATATTCTGTTTGGTGATAGGCGAAAAATCCTTGTCCCAAATCCAGCGGATATACGCCTTGTCGGTTTGGCAAATTTCGTGAACGGGACGGTTTTTGTATTTTCCGTAGGCGAACACCACAACGTTGTCGGCGTTGTGTTTGAGAAATCCGTCTGGCGAAAGAATATCCAAATCCATAGAGTCGATGAGGTCTTTGTGCTGCTCCATCTGCTTTTGAAACACCTTGATAGTGGCGTTAACATCGGCAAAAGCGTCGTGAGCCTCAAAATCCTCGTTGTAATAACGGTGGTAAACATCCACAAGCCTCATTCCGAAGATTTTCTTTTCGATAATCATCGAGTCGTAATACTTGCAGTCGGGCAGAGTCCATTTAACGCCCACCGCGGCGAGGTTGTTTTGGAGAATAGCCACGTCGAAATTGTTGCCGTTGTAAGAGAGAATGTCGCAACCGTCGAAAAAGTCGATAATCTGCTGAGCCACATCCTTGAAAGGCACGCCGTTTTGGAGAATAAACTCCTTGGTGAGATGGTGCACCTCGGTAGCCTCGGGCGGAATCACAAAATCGCCTTCGGGGATAGTGTATTTTTGAAAAGTGTCCACGGTTTGGAAGTTCTCGGAATCAAACTTCACCATAGCAATTTGAATAATCTTATCTTTCTGAATATCAACACCTGTGGTTTCGGTATCGAAGCAAACAATGTTTTTCATAATGAGTGTTTTTTATAAAATCGGGTGCAAGATAAGATTAATTTTTGTTTTAGCACTGAAAATGGGTGAAAAAAAACTTTTTTTCTTGGGCTTTGCACATCGATATTTGCCACGGTATCTTTTTGAGTGGAATCCGCTAGTGGCACAACAGCAACCTCATTGTCGAAATAATGGCATTTGATAACGAAAAACAACGGAATCAACAAAAACAAAAGCACCCACCACGGGAACTTTTTCCGTTTCACCGTCAAAATATGCTCCGAATTGTCGTTGGTGTTGTAGAATGTGGTATTTTTGCTTTGCATAAGATAAATAATGCAATAAAATCAAAAGTTTTATTGGTTAAAACCAACGTTTTTAAACCTTTCAAAATTCTCAGTCAAATATTTGTCGTATCTTTCTTTTGCGTATTCGACTTTCTTACCTATTTCATTTGTTTTACAGCCATTAAACCAAATGCTTTTTTTACCGATGTTTTTGCCACTGAGGTTGGTTACACATTCTTGTAAAAACTCTTCTGATGATAGTATCCACGTTTTTTCCAATCGTTCGGAATAAAAAACAAAGAAATAATTATCGCGCGGTTCGTGTTCAAGAGCCGCAAACAAAGCCGCATCCCCCATTTTAACATCTTTGGAACGTCCTTTTATTTGCACTTCTATATAATGACCATTGTCTTGACGAATGACACAATCTATCCCATCATCATCAACCAATGGAACATAACAATCTAATCCTTCTTTTAGCATTCGTCCAATAATGAAATACTCGATTCTTTTTCCAAAACCTGCATTGTGTCTGTATGTAAATGCCATTTAATAATAATTAAGATTTTGACAATATTTTTTACACCGCCTCGCCATACTCATAAATTGTATCGCTTGGCAAATCAACAAGGTCGTTCCAATAAACGATGGTGCGGCTGGTGTCGAGGGTTGCTTGTTCAAAAAGACCCGCAATTTCAGTTAACATAGAGTAATTGGGTAGAGTGGCGATGTCGTCGGTGAGGTCGTAATTGACTTTGCGTCCATCGTCAAACTCGGCATATAATCTGTGTCCGGATAGTGGCTTTATGTATTTTATTCGAGGTATCATAGAGGCGGTAGTTTTGTGATTAGTTGTTTGTCCCACATAGACTGCAATTCCTGTGAATGTATTTCAAGCCATTCACGGACGAGTTCCTGAGCCTTGGGCGGAAGGTCGCCTTCAAACATTTCAAATGTCTGAATGTTGAACAATCCCACATATTCATTGTAAATGGCGTGAATATGTGAAGGTTCGTGTTCTTTGGGCTTAAAGAACATCTTGATGATTATCCCATAAAATCTAACTATTTCCGGCATATCATATCGTTTTTTGTTTCCGCAAATATAGCATTATTTTTTGAAACAAAAAAAATCATTCCTCCTTCCACGTTGTTACAGTAACGGTTTCGCGCTGTTTTACTTTGCCAGGGAAGTCTTTGCGGTTGCCGTAGCGGTCGATGATGGTGATGTTGAAATCTACAACTGGCTTGTCTTCGCGTTTTTCGTAGCAATGCACTTTGATGATGTAATCGCCCTTCGACGGATTTGTGAAAAATACATTTTCCTGCGGTGTCATTGTGTATTCGGGGGCGGAATCAACATTGGCATCCACATCTAATTTGCCCGTGCCACCGTTGCAAGTGGCAGTGCGCTTTTTGTAGCGGATTTCCTGTCCGCAAGGGTCGGTAACTTTGAGGTCGAGGTCTGTTTCGCTATACCATTGAAGATTAATTCGCAAATCGCCACCCTCACCCTGAAACTGTTTGTCGTCTTTTTGGGGTTCGTCGATGGGCTTGGGTTCTTCAATTGGTTTTGGTTCTTTAATTATTGGTTCTTGCACAACGATATTAGCCACGGTGTCTTTTTGAGTGGAATCCGCTTGTGGCACAACTGCAACCTCGTTGCCTAATTGCCATTTGATAACGAAAAACAACGGAATCAACAAAAACAAAAGCACCCACCACGGGAACTTTTTCCGTTTTACCGTCAAAATATGCTCCGAATTGTCGTCGGTGTTGTAGAATGTGGTATTTTCGCTTTGCATAGTGACGTATAGTATTATTTTTTGAAATGTTTTACATCGGGTAAATCCTCTACCCAATGTTCAACATACACTTGATACTTGCCTGATTGTTCGTCTAAAAAGATTCTGCCACGAGGTATCATTGTGTAGTCAAAAAGGCTCTGTGTTTTGGCGTCGTACCAAAAGATGCCTACTTGTGGCTTCCCACTGTCCATAAAGCCTATCATCGCCGAGCAAATATCCTTGTGCTCCTGTTCGTTGGTATGGTTGAAACCGTTTTTTTGTGTCATAATAAAGTCTATTTGGTTTCTGCAAATTTACATAAAAAATTCGTCTTTATGATGATTGTTGCCGAAATAATTTACTAACCTGAAAAAAACTTTTGTAAAATTACTTTACACCACTGTAAAAAAACTTTACACATTTTACACTTTTTGTTTTTTGTTAAATTGTTGAATATTAATGGAATATGTCAATTGGCATCGTTTGTGTTCTTTCGGGGGGAAAGAAAACAATAACCGTTAGTATTATGAAACTGTTTAATATTAAAAATCTTTTTTCGGTGCCGTCGCTGCTTAATGTTGCTGGTATTGCTGTGGCAGTGGCTGCTTTTTATGTTATAATGTCGGTGGTTGATTTCGACATGACGTTCAACCACGGTGTTAAAGATTGCGAAAAGGTCTACGCCCTGTCGTTCGGATGGCAGGAGGGCAAACGCGACAATATTATCTGCCGTCCTTTGGGTGAGGGTTGTGGCAGGGAGATTCCTTCGGTGGAGAGTTACGGATGCTTGAACCCTTGGGTAGACTGGTCGCTGTATCTCAACCGCAATGATTCGTATCATCAACTCGACATTCGCACGGGAGCAATCAGCAAGGGACTTTTAAGCACGTTTGGCTTTGAGATTGTTGCTGGCGACACGTCGCAATTCGACGATATGAACAAGGTAATCATCAGCCGCGCAAATGCCGAGAAGTTTGGCATTCAAGTGGGCGATGTGCTCAAATACGACCTCAACAGTCGCGACGAGATTGAAGTGGTGGCTGTATACGATTTGGATCCCAATACCGAACTGCGTCCTTTTGGCGGATTCCGTTGCATTGGCAAACAGTATCTCGATGTGCCTAATTGGAGCGTTACTACATATTATTATAAATCGTCAACGCCCATCACCAACGAAATGCTGGCAATGTATATGCCCGATATTGTAAGAAAAGCACTTGGGTATTCATTTGGCGAACCTTCGGAGGAGGACCGAAAACTATACACCGATGAGGAGCTAAAAGCAAAGCAAGACTCTGCGTTAATGGAATACCTCAAACCTCAGATGATTTCGCTCAACAATCTGCATTTTTCGCCCGAAATCAATGGTTTTCACGAGCCTGCTAATCCCAAGGTAGTTTACACTTTGCTTGTTCTCGCCTTTGTGATTATTGCAATAGCGTATATCAATTATATCAACTTTTTCTTTGCCCGTGTGCCAAAGCGGATTAAGAGCATAAACACAATGAAGATTTTTGGCAGTAGCCGAAGCCACCTTGTACTTATGCTTATGGGCGAATCACTGGCTTTTACGCTTGTGTCTATGGTGCTGGCGTTTGTCTTGGCGTATATTCTCGCTCCGTGGTTAATAGGTTCGATTGTGGATATGGACATCGTGTTTTCTAATCATAAGATACTGTTGATAAGCGTTTTGATACCTTTGGTAACATCTTTGGCGGTGAGCCTCTACCCTGCTTTGCACATTACCAATCAGTCGCCGGCATTGGCACTGAGGGGCAACGTTACCCAAAGCCACGATTCTGTGCTCCGTTATGTGATGATAGGTTTTCAGATTGCGGCTTCTATCGCGCTGATAATTGTATCTTTGTTTATCCATAAAAATACTGACTATGTGGTAAACAGCGACCTCGGATTCAACAGTCACAACCTTCTCGGCGTGGAAACAAGTCAACGCATATCACAAAGCCGCGATGAGGTGCGTCAACTGTTGCTCAAAAATCCCGACATTGTGGACGTTACGTGGGCTCATAGCGAGTTGATTGCCCGTATGCGTCACAACGCAAGTTACTATTCGCCCGAATTGCCCGAGCATAATATCATTGCCGATGTGGTTTTTGTATCCGACAACTTTTTTAAATTTATGGATATCGACATTGTGGAAGGTCGTGATTTTCTTCCCTCCGACCACCTTGGCGAAGCAGGTGTATATATCCTCAACGAAAATGCACGCGACAAGTACCGACTCACGATGGAAAACCATATTATCGAAGTCAAAAACAATGAATATGTTAATTGTGAAATAGTTGGTTTTTGCAAAGATATTAAATTCAAACCGTTGCACTACGAGGTTTCGCCGTTGATTTTTTACATTCCCGGCAAATCTACTCCCGATTATGCCACATTGAAACAACTCTACATACGAATTTCGGAGGATGCCGACGTATCGCGCACTATGAAATTTATAGAAAAATCTCTTGCCGAAATTGACCCCGACTTTGCCTATATGAACCATCCTGTAAGGACTTTCCAAAACGAGGTGATGGCTTCAAACTATACCGAAGAGTCGAACCTTACGCATTTGATAACGCTATTTGCTTTTATAGCAATTTTGATTTCTGTGATGGGTATTTTTGGAATAGTTTATTTCGACACCGAACGCCGCCGCAAGGAGATTGGTGTGCGCAGGGTAAACGGTGCCACAATTTGGGAGATTCTCGCATTGTTTAACCGTAAGTTTTTAATTCTCACGGCGGTATGCTCGGTAGTGGCAATTCCTGTGGCTTACGTGGCTGTACAGAAATATTTCAGCGGATTTGCATATCATTATGGCATACATACTTGGGTGTTTGTGGTTTCGGTGCTTATGTCGGCAATGGCAACAGCATTTGTGGTTTCGGCGGCAAGTTTCCGCGCTGCCACCGAAAACCCTGTCAACACGCTTAAAAACAACGAATAATATCAAATTTTGGATAAAAAGTTAGCAATCATAGATATTGGCACAATAAATTTACTATTTTTGCAAGTAGCAATATATCAAAAAATAAAGACAATGAAACTTTTTAAATTTAGACATCTGCTGACCCTGCCTGCGCTGCTCAACATTGCGGGAATAGCCGTGGCTGTGGCTGCGTTTTATGTGCTGATGTCGGTGGCTAATTACGACCTTACTTACAACCATTCTATCGATGGCTACGAAAATATTTACAACGTTTCTTTCAAGAATAGCGACAAACGCACCAATATCATATCACGTCCTATTGGAGAAGAACTCGGCAGACTGTTGCCCGGCGTGGAGAGCTACGGTTGCCTTTGGCCGTGGGTTGATTGGTCGCTCTACTCCAATCACGATGGCGAATACTGTCAGATGGACATCCGCACAGGGGCAATTAGCAAAGAATTGCTCACCACATTTTCCTTTAATATTGTGGATGGCGACACATCCAAGTTCAACGATATGAGCAAGATAATCATCAGCCGCCACAACGCAGATTTATATGGAATAAAGGTTGGCGATAAGCTGAAATTCGACCTCAACAAACCCGACGAGATTGAGGTGGTGGCAATTTATGATATAGCTACAAATACCGAACTTGAACCTTATGGCGGATTCCGCTGCATTGGCAACGAATATATCAACGACATTGGTTGGAGCGTTACTTCGTATTATTACAAGAGCTCAGTTCCTATCACAGAGGCAGCAGCCGAAGAGTTTTTGGCTATGAGTATTAGAAATACTGTTGTAGATATGGTAATGAGCCAAGTAGACTCCTTGCCCCGCGAAGTAATTGAGGCATATGTGGATTCATTTAAAATTGCAGAACAGGCGATGAAAGAAATCTCCTTCCCGAAGTTTACTCCGCTCAGCGAGATTCACTTTGCCCCCGAATTTGAAGGTTTTCACGAGCCTGCAAGTCGGCATATAACATATACGCTCCTGCTACTCGCCATTCTGATTATCCTCATAGCGTATATCAACTACATTAACTTTTTCTTTGCCCGTGTACCTCAGCGCATTAAGAGTATAAACACAATGAAAATATTCGGTGGAAGCCGGCGAAACCTTGTTCTTATGCTTGTGGGCGAGTCGCTGATATTCACCGTTGTGTCGTTGGCTATTGCGTTTGTGCTTGTATATTTTATAGTTCCTAAGCTGTTGGGCAGTGCCGTAAATATGGACACCGTGGTGTTTTCTAACCACAAGATGCTTGTTCTCAGTATTTTGATGCCATTGCTCACTTCGGTAGCCGTGAGTCTTTTTCCTGCGCTGCACATCACCGACATTACGCCCGCCCTCGCCCTCAAAGGCAGCGTTACCAAGCGTCACGACTTTACCCTAAGGTATTTTCTCATAGGTTTTCAGATAACGGCGTCCACAGCCCTGATTATAGCATCGATGTTTATACATAAGAATATAGAGTACATAATGGGTTCCGACCTTGGATTCAACAGCCGCAACCTCCTCTCTGTGGAAACAAGCCAACCGATCTCAGAAAACCGCGACTCGGTGCGCACTCTCCTACTGCAAAATCCTGACATCAAAGATGTTACTTGGACGCATAGCGAAATTATTGCACGTGTAAGACATAATTTTCGGCGCTATGTGGCAGAAGATACTTCAAAGGTCTGTAAATTCGACTTGTTTTTTGTGGCTGACAATTTCTTTGATTTTATGGATATCGATATTGTTGAAGGACGAGGTTTCCTCCCATCTGATTATCAATCGAATGCAGGTGTGTATGTTTTCAACAAATACAGTCGCGATAATTTTGGAATACAACTTAACAACCATATGATGGGGTTGGATACAGCTTGGTGCGAGATTATTGGATTCAGCAATGACATAAAATTCAAGCCGTTGCACTATCAAATAACGCCGCTCGCCTTTTTTATTCCGGGCAAGACTTTCCCCGATTATGCCTCACTGCTCCATCTCTATATCCGTGTTGACAAAAACGCCAACCTGAAAAAGACCAAGCGATACATTCAAGAAGTGCTTGGCTCAATAGACCCTGAGTTTGCGGCTATCAATCATCCTGTCAAGACTTTCCAAGAGGAGATGATAGAGTCTAACTACAACAAGGAGACCGAATTGGCGCGGATGATTTCGCTCTTTGCTTTCATTGCTATTTTGATTTCGGTGATGGGTATTTTCGGAATAGTTTATTTCGAGACCGAACGCCGCCGCAAAGAGATAGGCATACGTAGGGTCAACGGCGCAACTATTTGGGAAATTCTTTCGCTGTTTAATGTCAAATTCTTGAAAATAAGTGCTTTATGTGCTGCGGGAGCAATTCCTTGCGCATTTTTCTGTGTGGATAAATATTTCAGCGAATTTGCCTACCACTACCCTATCAACATTTGGGTGTTTGTTTGGGCTGTGCTTTTGACAGTGATTGTAACGCTTTTGGTTGTAACCGCCGCAAGTTTCCGTGCCGCAAGCGAAAATCCTGTAAATACCCTCAAAAACGACGAGTGATGTTTAAAATTCCAAACGATGCTATAAAAAACTAAAACAATGTACCAATCAAAATTACTTCCCAACACCCGTATAGATGTTGCTGACGCTCTGCGCGGTATAGCCGTTGCGGGCATTATTCTGTTCCATTCTGTGGAGCATTTCAACATTTTTACCCAAGAACCGATTGCTCATACCCTTTCGTGCGACTTGCTTGTAGAGGATATTATGGCGTGGATTCTTTCAGGCAAGATGTACGGAATTTTTGCTATGCTTTTCGGACTTAGTTTCTTCATAATGAACGACAACCAACAACAGAAAGGGCGCAGTTTTTCATTGCGTTTTGCTTGGCGAATGATACTCCTCTTTTTGTTCGGCTTGGTGAATATGGCTTTTTACGATGGCGACATACTTATGATTTACGCTATGTTTGGATTGCTGATGATTCCCATCAGTTACCTGCCGTCGGCTGCTGTGTGGTGCATTATAGGAGTTTTGGCAGTGCAACCAATTGAAATATACCGTCTTGTCTCAGGTTGGGAACTCGATACCGATAGTCTATGGGCACTTGCCGGAGTTGTGGGCGAGGCTCATCAGCACGGCACATTTTGGGAGAATACAATCTCTAATCTTCGTTACGGCTTGGAGTTCGACCTTAAATATTTTGTGTGGAGCGGACGCCTCACGCAGATTCTCTGCCTCTTTATACTTGGAATGCAGTTGGGCAGACAACGCCTTTTTTACAACGAGGGCAATAATCTAAAAATATGGCACATCATCCTTGCCATCTCGTCGGCAGTGTCTATCACGCTGAGTTTCTTTGATTTTGGCGCAATTGCTGTATGGCTCAAACCTGTCTATTGTCTGTTTATAATTATGATGATAACCTCGGGTGTTGTGTCGTGTTGGTACGCCTTCGACCGTTTCCGCAAGGTATTGAACCACCTCTGCATTTTTGGACGTATGAGTCTGACTAACTATCTGTTGCAGTCGATAATAGGCAGTTTTATTTTCTGCGGCTATGGACTTTCGTTTTACAACAAAGTCGGCGTCACCTACGCCGTACTAATTGGTCTGCTTATGGTTGTTTGCCAATATATTTTCTGCCGCATTTGGTTCAGAAACCATCAGCGCGGACTCTTGGAAGGACTTTGGAGAAAGGCTACGTGGATTAATATTGGCGGCTGAAATTTGGAGTGGTAAAAAAATTCTTTTATTTTTGCCACCGAAAAAACAAACAATAAAAATGAATACTTTTGAAGTAAAACCCTCTACAAATTATGCTCACGACACGTCCCGAAGTTATGCCCGTTGCCTACGCCCTATACCAATGCATCGGCTTTAATCAAACCGACCTGAAAGACGGCGTGGCAACGATGCGGATGGCATTGTCGCTATAAAAATCCGCGACAATTCAATCGTGATAATCATCCTCGCTCCATTCAAACTTGACAGTCTCAGGCACCATATATTTGCCGATTTTGTAGTCGATATTCGCCTTGTGGGCTTGGCTGAGTTGAAAACACCTGGGGATGCGGTACATCTTGCCGTCTTTGATGAAACGCGCCCCCGTCTGATGGAAACGGAACGCTACACCACGAGCCACACATTGCTCTCTCACGTGCAGAATCCAATCGTAATTGCAGGGACGAGCCTCAATACCCGATTCTCCGCTTACCGCCACTTCCTCAATTTCGGGCGTCAGGTACGGCGTGAGATCAACATCTGAGAGCATCGGCGCCACCATAATGCTCTTGTGCTTGATGGGTGACGATAAAAATATCGGCAGACGGTAATCAGCCATTTCCTGATTTTCAACGGTGCAGCCCACGAGCACATTGTCGTAACCATCGCCCCAATCGTCGGGAATACATTCCATAAAACGGTCGATGCGTTTGGTGAAAAAATAAAACCAAAGGTCGCTCCTCTCTTTCATCATCCGCCAACATTCCGGACGCCATTCGTCGGCATCTTTGAGTAAAAAATCGGAAGTGAAGCAGGTGAACACAATCCGTCCGCTTTCGATTTTCCAACTTTTGTCGCGCTTGCGTTTGATGGGCAGGTTGAAATTGCCTGTTTTCCTGCACTCTTTGCTTGAAATTTCGCTGCCGTACATCTCGTCCTGACGGTACACATAGCAATATTTGCACCCCGAACTTATCTTGGTGCATCCGTGCCACGGATTCCAATCAGCGTATATCTCCCAATTTTCTGCCATAGGGCAAAGGTAGGGAATTTTCTAATAAGTTTTAAAAAAATATTCCTCCAAATTTAAGTCTAAATCCACTTAAATATTATCTTTGTGCAAAAATTCAAACAAACAATTATGAATAAAATGATAGCATTCTGCGGTCTCGACTGCACCAAATGCGATGCCTATATCGCCACCCAAACCAACGACGATGCCCTTCGCGAAAAGACTGCGAAACATTGGAGCAAACTCAACAACGTTGAGATTCTCCCCGAGCATATCAACTGCGATGGTTGCCGTGTAAATGGCAGAAAAACAGTATTTTGCGATAAACTTTGTCCCATCCGCCAATGTGCATTGCAAAAAGGGTTCTCCACCTGCGGCGATTGTGCAGAATTGGATAAATGCCAAACAGTTGCAATGGTTATCAGCAACAATGCCAATGCGTTAGCGAATTTAAAGAATCAAAACCTCTAAGAAAATGAAACTTCGCAAGTTTGAAATCACCGATGCGCCAATCATTTTTTCGTGGATAGAGGACAAGACCGCGTTTAGGAAATGGAGCGCCGACCGTTATCCTGTTTATCCACCCAAACCTGAGGATATGCTTGCGCAATATGACGAAACAGTGTACCCATTCACCGCTGTTGATGAAAACGGTAAGGTGGTGGGACACTTTATTTTACGTTACTTTGAACCGACAAAAACTATCCTCCGCCTTGGTTTTGTAATTGTTGACAACTCGCAGAGAGGCAAAGGTTTAGGCAAACAGATGTTGCATTTGGCGATTCAAAAAGCCAAAGATGACTTTGACGCAAAAAAAATCTCTCTCGGAGTTTTTGACAACAATCCGTCGGCTTATCACTGTTACCAATCTGTTGGTTTTAAAACAGTTGAGTTGCGCGTCAGCATTATCGACAATGAGGAATGGATGGCTAAGGAGATGATTTATGATTTAACTTTGTAAAACAATTAACCAATTATGAAAACCGAAGTAGACCCAAAGACCACCTCACGTGCCGCAGCGTTTGAAGTTTGGATGTCGTCGCCGATGCCGATGGTGACGGTGGTGAAGACTTTTGATGTAACACGGATTTACCGCGCGAGCAAGCGCAAAAGATTAAAATTCAATATGTTGCTATGTTGGTGCATTTGCCGTGCCGCAAGTAGCGTGGAGGAGTTTTACACTTTGCCCGAAGGCGGAAAACTCTTCCGTTACGACCAAATTGCAATGAACACAATTGTAAACGGCACAAATGGTCAACTATGTTTCTGCGATATTCCTTATGAAGATGATTTTCAAAAGTTTATAAATGATTATAACTCCATAACAAAAGAGGCTGCGCAATCGTGTAAGAATATTCTCAGCGAAGGTGCGGCAATAATCGGTTCTTCGGCGGTGATAGGCACAGAGTTAGACTGCATTGTAAACCAATATTCAGGTGTTTACAACAATCCGTTTTTATCGTGGGGCAAATACCGAAAGCATTGGTTCAAAGTTACCTTACCCATCTCGTTCCAATTCCACCACGTTCAGATGGACGGCGGACACGCAGCAAGGTTTTTGGAACGGTTGCAGGAGGAGATTAATAATTTGTAGTTTATTTCCCTACAATCCGCCCCACCCTCTTTTTAATCGTATCGATCGGCGACACGCTTTTTATGTCGTCGATTATGGAGTTGTTTTCGATTTTTTCGGTTTTGATGTTGTTGTAACTGATGCCGCTTGCGCTGAGGGTTTTCATCAAAACATCCTGATTGTCAGTGATTAAGAGGAGGTTGTCGCCGTCAAAAAGTTCCGTCCTGCCTTTGGGGACAAAATACTTGCCGCCGCGCTTAACCATCACTACGAGAGTGTTTTCGGGCAGGGGAAGGTCTTTGATGAAACTTCCGCGCTCTTCGATGTCCGCCTGAGTGATTTTTATCTCGGTGGTGACGGACTTGATGTCGTCAGAAAATTCCAAATCAAAATTCTTGGGCTGCGAAAGTTCGTCGGTTTCTTCTATCAAATTGAGTTTTTTGGCCATCAACGAGAGCGACGTGCCCTGAATCAACAACGAAATCAACGTGCACATAAACACGATGTTAAACTGTTTTCCCGCGCCCGGAGTGTCGGCGGTGAGGAGCATTATGGCAAAGATAATCGGAGCCGCGCCTTTGAGTCCCACCCACGATATGAACACCTTTTCCTTAAAACTCCTTTTGAACGGCGCAAGGCACAGAAAAACGCTCGCGGGTCGCGCTATCAAAATCATTACCACAGAGATAACTATGCCCGGAATGATGGTGGGCAGTAGTTCCTTGGGCGACACCAAAAGTCCCAACGTCAGGAACATAATCAGTTGGAAAAGCCACGTCAAGCCGTCGAAAAAGTTGATTGTGGCGCGTTTGTGGACGAAGTTGGAATTGCCGATGACAAGCCCGCCGATGTACACCGCCAAATAACTGTTGCCGCCCACAAAATACGACACCGAAAATATGAACAGACAGCCAGACAGCACCGCAATCGGGTACAATGAAGCGTTGTCGATGTTGAGTTTGTTGAGGGCGGCAACGAACAATTTTGCCACGAGGAAGCCCGACAATCCGCCCATAACTAACTTTATCACAATGTCTAACACAACCGACGAATATTCCACCGAATCGCCTTGTTTAACGATTCCGATGAGCGTGACGGTCATAATGTACGCCACGGGGTCGTTGCTGCCGCTTTCGGATTCGAGGAGCGGACGGAGTTTGTTTTTGAGGTTTAGATTTTGTGAACGCAATATCGAAAACACTGACGCAGAGTCGGTTGACGCCATTGTTGATGCCAAAAGCAAGCACGACGCTATGCCGAGCGTCCGCCCCAACATCGCGTCGAACACACCTTTGATTACAAAGCCGGTGATTACCGCCGTAAGTGCCACACCCACAGTTGCTAAGATGATTCCTTGGGTCAATACGGGGCGGATGTCGGAGAATTTGGTGTCCATTCCGCCCGAAAACAAAATCACGCACAGAGCCACCGTGCCGATGGTGGAGGCGGTTTCAAAATTGTCGAACATTATGAGTTTCAGGCCGCCGTCGCCAAACAACATTCCTGTAAAAAGGAACATCAGCAAAATCGGCACTCCGAACTTGTACCCCGCCTTGCACGCCCAAAGGCTCGCAAACGCCAAGACCGCCGCTATTAACAAAAATCCTTCCATAACCGTCTAATTTGAGAGCGCAAAGGTAATGGTTTTTGGGTAAATAATTGTGGGGTAAAAAGTTACAATTCGGTTACAAAATTCAACAGTCCGAGCGTGCCGAGTATCTTTACGGCAAAAATCAGGATTTCCATTTGTTATTGTTTTTTTTGTGTTATTTCTTATTTGTTTTAAGAATTGCTGATAACGCCATCGAAAGTCCTAATACTGAGAATATTACGATAAGACTTACGGGAGTTGGAATTTCGATGTGAGGCATTGCGATATTCCACCCGAAATGTTGGAAAGCCGCATTGATATATCCGTCCATTGCAAGCAACATCTTGACACCCACAAAGATAAGGATTATGCCCAAACCGTATTTTAGGTATTTGAAATATTGCGACACCGCTGCCAAGGCAAAGTACAAGGCGCGGAGTCCGAGGATTGCGAAGATGTTGCTCGTGAGCACTATAAATGGGTCGCGGCTAACTGAGAACACCGCAGGAATACTGTCAACGGCAAACGCCACGTCGGTGGTTTCGATTACGATGAGCGCAACAAATAGTGGTGTGGCAAATCTACGACCGTTTTCCTTGATGAAAAATTTATCGTCGCGCATACCGTCGGTAACGGGGTACAACTTCTTGAACCACTTGACGATAACATTCTTCGACGGGTCGGTGGATTGGTTGTCGTCGCTTGCAAACATTTTGGAACCCGTGTAGAGAAGGAAGATTCCGAAAAGTCCCAACACCAATTCAAATTTTTCCACCATAGCCGCGCCTGCAAAAATGAAGATGCTCCTGAGCACCAACGCCCCGAAAATACCCCAAAACAGTACTTCGTGCTGATATTTTCGTTCAACACCGAAGAACGAAAAGAGCATCAGAAAGACAAAAAGGTTGTCCATCGAAAGCGACTTTTCTATAAGGTAGCCGGACAGAAACTCCATTGCTTTTTCGTGCGGGTCGTGAGGATAAAAGAAGTAGATTCCAACGCAGTAGAGAAGCGAAACACCTATCCAAACGCCTGTCATTCTGAGTGCTTCGCCCACATTGACCTCGTGCTGACCTTTGCGTCCGAACATTTTAAGGTCGGCAACCAACATTATCAACACTAAAACATAAAACACTATCCAAGCCCAAACGGGCATTCCCATTAAATCCATTTGTTATAAATTTTTTTCGTTTTTAATGACGTTGCAAAATTATAACACGGAGATGAGAATGATGAAGATTTTGGGTTACATTGCTGTTACATTTTGAAAGTGTTCCTTTATTTCGCCAATCCGACAATCAGCGTAAGTCCACCGTTTTCAGCGTTTTGAGCCGAGAAACCCAAGCACAACCATCACCACCACCGAGAACCGAATCAGATGCGTGTCGGTGGTTTCGTTAAATGGCTGAATCTCGTACTTGTTTTCTAAGCATTTCGTCGGCATTGTTGGCGGTCTCCACTTGAAACCCTTCGGTTTCGAGATTGAATTTCA
The DNA here is from genome assembly GCA_017651345.1 of Bacteroidales bacterium. Lineage (GTDB taxonomy): Bacteria > Bacteroidota > Bacteroidia > Bacteroidales > UBA3824 > UBA3824. The sequence goes on from JAGCDD010000202.1 coordinate 22,732, forward strand.
GAATCTCACACAAATCATCCTCGTCGTCGGTAATAAGAATTTTCTTTTTCATAATGTATCGGCGCATTAAAAACGTTGGCAATTTACAACAAAGATTTCAGATTTTAAAGGCGTGCGGGTTACATTGGTGTTACAAAAAAACTGCGGGAATGTGGTTGGGAAACAGTGAGTTTGCACAATAAATGCAAAAGCGAGCCACTGTAATATCTTAGGTGGCAGAGAAAAAGACGTTTTTGTGCAAGATTTTTTAAAAGATTATGTTTGAAAAAAACTGTTAATACATTATTTGAAAATAGTTTGCGATTGTCAAAAGTTCTCTGAACAATCCGTAGTCTAATATTTGTCCTCTGTAAATGAGCCTCGTTGTTTGACGCAATTCCTAACAAACTGAACTTTAAGTTATTAGATTGTTCGGTTTGATCATTATTGAGCAATGATTTATGGTTAATGTTATTGCATAAGTGATCTTTATCTTGTAATTTTTCATTGCAAGATGTTGTCAAAAAGATTATTAGTAATAACAAAAACCTCAGAATCATAATTAATTACGCTTTGTTATTATCGTCAAACATATATCCGAACCCTGCCCGTGCAACGATATTGGCCGAATAAGCGCCGATTTTTTTGCGGATGCGGGTCATATTTACATCTACCGTGCGGTCTACAACTACAACATTGTCGGGCCAAACCATTTTTACCAACTCGCTACGGGAGAACAACTTACCCCTGTTTTTTAGGAGAAAAGCCAAAAGGTCGAACTCGGTTTTGGTAAAGTCAGTTTTTACGCCGTCAACTATCACGGTCTTGTCGTTTGTATTTACAATCAATCCGCCGTAAATCAGTGTGTCACAGTCGTCGCAAGCCTTGTTGATTATCGTCTTAGCCCTTGTTAAAACATCCTGCAACGACACTTTGTTTTCGGTGTGAAATAGAATGAGAATATCGCACAAATCGCCTTCGTTGTCAACTATGAGTAACTTGTTTGTTGCCATATCTGATAATTGAATATCACAAACTGCGGAAATGCGATAACCCACATCTCCGCAGCGAGCAATTGATTTGACAGATTATCGAAGTATTAATAACTTATTACTAAGGTATTTAAGTTGTTGCACTGTGCCTTGTCGTGAATACGTACACCGTCGGCGGGTTCAAAGTCGTACCCAACGAACTTAAAAATCTGCGAAAACGCTATCGAATAGTCGTTTGCGTACAAAATCTTCAATTTCATTTTTGATGCTGACGAACGGCTAACATCTGCCATATCGCTGAACTTGCCTTCGTTGTAGAGTTTCATAATCTCGTCGAATCGGTCAGAGTTGAACATAAACTCGCGCATTGTCATTGGTTTGCCATCGTAATAATACTTGTCTTTTTTTGCCAAAAATACTATTAACCCGAAGATAATGAGGCTGATACCCGCAATCAGCAACGCCATCGTTATAGTTCCGTTTTCTTGGTCGAAAGTCTGCGCCACGAGAGCCACAACACCTATTGCAAGCCATATCAAACCCTTGTAACCAAATTCTTTGCTTTTGCTAACGTGATTCATTGAAATTTCTTCAACGCTATCTTCTATTGTCTTTATTGTGTTTTCTTTAATTGCCATTTTGTTATAACTATTTATGATAAAATTAATGTGATGAAAAGACATTTTTTCTGTATTTTTCTTGTAATCCTTATTATTTATGTTTTTTGTAGTTAAGAAAAAATGGCAAAATCATAACGAAAGTTTGCACAGAAAATGCAAAAGCGAACCCCCTATATTGTTTAGATGACAGAGTAAAAGCCGTTTTTGTGAAAGATGTTTTAAAATATTCGACGAAGTTGAAATATTAAACGTACTGATTGTGAATTGTTTGCGCTTTTCAAAAGTCCGTTGTACTGTGCGTGTTCTTGCATTGGTTCTAAGCACGGGCGTGCACTCGTCAAATACAATAGCAAACCAAGAGAAATTGAGGTTTTGTGAGTTATCGCTGTCGTCGCTATTGGTAAATGAATCTTGATATTTGGTAACACAAACATTTTCAACATTATGCAAAGAGTCTACGCAAGATGTTGACAACAAGATAATTACTAATATCAAAAACCTATAAATCATAAAACCAAAGATAAAAAAATGCTGAAAGATTTTTATCAAAAAACTGTTACAATTTGGTTACAATTTCGATGATTTTACGATTTATTTATTATCTTTGCCAATGAATAAATAATTATATGAATATGAAAACATTCAAGTATCTTAAAAGCAATGCTTTTACTTCGGGTGCGTCGCTTGGAAATCCGGCGGCTTGCCTCTTTTTAGAAAACGAATCGCTCACCCCTGAGCAGATGCAGGAGATTGCCGCTGAGCACAAGGGGTTTGTGATGGAGATGGTGTTTTGCGAAAAATCGAAAAACGCCGACTGCAAACTCACTTACTATTCGTCGGAATGTGAGGTGGATTTTTGCGGACACGGCACCATCGCCACTATGTACACTTTTGTTAAGGAGACTCCTGCGCTGATGCAAAAGCCTGTTATTGTGGCAGAAACCAACCGCAAGGGTATGATCGAGGTGTTTAATTCCATTGCCACCGAAGACGCCGTTTATATCACCGCGCCCGACCCGATTGAGCATCAGGTTAAACCCTCAATAGCCCAAATCGAAGAGATTCTTACTTTACCTAAAAACTCTGTCCGTCTGGATATTCCAGTCCGCATTATTGATGCAGGACTTCGCACTTTGATTGTGCCTGTAAAAGATTTGGAAACAGAGATTTCTGTTTATCCCAACGAACAGAGCCTCAGGACTTTCTGTATCAACAACGATATCGACATCATCCTCATATTTTCAAAACAGACTTCCAACCCGTCGGCGTTTGCCCACACGAGGGTTTTTGCACCCAAATTCGGCTATTTGGAAGACCCCGCCACCGGTTCGGGCAACAGCGCATTTGCCAACTACATCCTCAGCCAAAAACTTTGGAACGGAGAGCCCATCGTCATCGAACAAGGCGGCAACAACCGCATTTTCAACGCCGTAAAACTCAAATACCAAAAGGGCAAAGTTCTCTTTGGCGGAAAGGCTACCAAGAAAATTGAGGGAGTGTATTTGGTGTAGGACTCAAATCCGAAACTACTTTTCGAACTCAGTGATTTCACATTCGTGCTTTTTGTCGTCGTTGTAATTGATGCCGACAAAAAGCACTTTTCCTTTGTAATAATCAAAGGCGTGGAAGTATTCTTTGTCGTGAATTTGCTGCAACGCCTTACCTGTTGAAGACTTGTGTTTCAGTTCGATTATGATGGCAGGATAGTCGCCATTGTTGTGGATGGGAACGTAAACCAAATCAGCGAATCCTTTGCCGGTTGTGAGTTCTTTGTAAATATTGTAATGGTTCAAGGCGTGGATATAGGCCAAGTAAATTGCCGATGCAAGGGCGTTTTCGTTATTGTAGTTTCGGTTTGAAGATACGTTAATATGGCTTTGGTCTAACGCGACAGCCACTGCATCAGAATTTTTTAGAATAGTTTGTTGCAAAAGATCCTCAGATGCTTTGATAATTTGGTCTGTAACAGAGAAGTCGTCGGTAACGGAAACCACTCTATGCCAATCTTTTCGCACTTCCATATTTGGTATTCGGCAAGTTTCATTTTCGTTATCATATGCCAAATATCCGAGATGAATCAAATATGTAAATACATCGTCTTTGCTTACAAAATCAGTCATCGTATTAAGGTACATTCCCACGTCCACCTTGACGCTTTCTCCGGCTACCATCCTTACAATGTCGTCTTTGATGCCTTTGAAATTATGTTTAAGGCGGTCGGTAATCACCTGATATGTAGATGTTCTGCCCCAATAGTTCGCGAATTTTTTTGTATCCATACACCTGATTACAGATTCGGGATTATAAATATCGTAACCATTTTGCGAATAGCCATTGTATTCTCTTTTGCATTCTTTAAAATCGATACCGTATTTTTCACAAAGCGGTTTTACCTCGTCTTCTGTAAAACCTACATATTCAGCAAATTGCAACGCGTCAAGCATCGTAAATTCTCTAAAATTGTTTAGTTTGCTTTGTACTCTGTCTCTCACTACCGGCAAAATACCTGTAATATAGGCAAGAGAGATCGCGTTGCTCAAAGGCTCGCTTTTAAATAGTCCATTAAGGAATCTCAGATAATCGGAATATAATTCTGTGCCATAAGAATTTCGCACAAGACAGTCGTATTCGTCGAGAATAATCACAAACGTTTCTCCTGTTTTGGCATAAACCGACAACATACAATTAGCGAGTGTGTCATTTTCGCGAAAAGAAATTTGTGGGAACTGTTCCTTAAATTCATCACGAATCTTGGTTTGCAAATCTTTGAGCATCTCTCCTATTTCGTTGGCATTCTGATATTCACTTGCTACGTCAATGGCTATGAAATTCAGTTTGTTGAGATATTTTTCAAAACTTTCAGCCTTAGAAATCTTCAAATCCTTGAACAAATCCCTTGAATCGCAACCCTTGGAATAGTAGGCGCACATCATTTTTGTGGCGATTGTCTTGCCAAAACGACGTGGACGTGACACACATACATACTTGTTAGCCTTGTCGATACACTTGTTTAATTCGTTGATTAACATAGATTTATCAACATAAATATCTGCGGCTAATACTTCTTTGAAGCCTACGTTGTTAGGATTGAGATAGATGCCCATATTGCTATATTATATTTTCTACAAAGATAACAATTATTTGGTTTAAATAAAAAAAATGTTTATGGATTATTGAGATGCGAATGTTGATTCTGTTTAACTATTTTTTTTAATTCATCGACATCAAGAGGTTCTATACTTCTATGGACCATTGAATGACAATTAGAACATAATGCACATAATTCTGATTGTGGAATTATATGTTCTTCGTTATATGTAGCCAAAGGTTTTTTATGATGTACTTCTAAAAAATTTTTGCCTATTTCTCCATATACTTTTTCAAAATTGAAACCGCAGACATAACAGGTATAACCTGCATTTTCTAAGCACTTTTGTCTTGCTGCTCTGTTTCGTTGTCGGTGCAGAATTATTGTTTCTGATAATCGTCCCTCGTATTTTGTGACATCCTCTATA
>JAGCDD010000203.1 GCA_017651345.1 Bacteroidales bacterium
CGGCTCAAAAAGCGAGGGAAGATTCTGTTGCAATCGCCAATTACAACCGTCAACTTCTTCATACCGTCGATTCCCTCAACCAAATACTCGCCGCCAACAAATACAACCTCAATCACTACGCCGTAAACACTGATTTGGGGCATATTACAGAGAATGACAAATTTCTTTTCCAGCGCAAGCAATACGACATGATTGATAGTTGCAAAAAATATGAAATGTGGATAAAAAGTGATTACGATGACGCCCGAAAAGAGTATGGAAACCTTTACGCATCCAAGGATGATTTCGACAAGTATTATTGTCAAGGATTAGAGCGTCTTGCCGCGCAAAACGAATACCGCAGCGCGATGCTCCAACTCCAACAAAACCAAAACTCCATCGCCCAAGTCAATTTCCAAAAGGAGATTAGCAACAACAATATCTTGAACATTATCAGCGACCAACCCGTTGACTACACGGATGCCAACAAATATCGCCGCAAACTTTTGGATTGGGTGGCGCAATACAAATCGCAACCCTATTATGAGGAGATTCTCGATTACCTCATCACCAACAACGCCGCCTTATCCAAAGAGTTCACGAAAAACGGCGCAAAATTTTCGTCAAAAGCGGAGTTTTACGAAGCATTCACAGGCGGCAATTACAAAAACGTGTTGAAAGGGAAAAAGTGAAAATTTTTCTTAAAAAATATTTTGCGATTAAAAACTAATTGCATTATATTTGCGGTGTAGAAACAGAACTTTGCATACAACGAGCAAAGGCAAAGGCGACGACGTATTGAAAAACACTTATTCCCTATAAAATGTGAATCTGCAAATTTACGTACTGTGATTGGGAGAGTAAGTGCGGTATAAGTTCACGCTTATCATTATATAGGCGTGGACTATTCCGTACTTATACAATCACAGGGTTTTGCAGAGCCTACATTTTATAATAAGTACATCAAGGAATAGTCCAACGCCTTTTTTCGTGCGGGGAGGCATACAACAACAAACGTAAACTAAAAACTGAAATATGAATCAAAAAGGATTTCAAGAACTTTACGATAAGTACAAGGACAAAATCACAGACCCTGATGTCAAGCGTGATTTTGACGAATTGTATTCTATCTCAAAGGAGAATGATGTTCTATTGGTTACGGTGGTTGGAAGTTTGAAAGCGGGCAAATCAACTTTCTTTAACTGCATCATTAATGAGAACCAAGACATCAGCGAAACAAAGCCCGAAGAATGTACCATCAGACCGAATTTTGTGGTTCCGTCGGGCAAGTTTGCATTTCGGTCATACGAAAATGTCAATAAAATTAATATTGACGTCAACGAAATTCTCAACTACCTCTGTAATGAAAAAAACAGCAACATTGAGGAAGAATTGTGTGTGAGAAGCAAGACCGACAAAGATAAATTGGGTGATTATGTTTCGCAATGCCAAGATAAGAGCAAAAGTTATTTGTTCACTTCGTTTTCGCTCAATTCCAACTCCAATTTTGTCAAGAAACTGAAAGACAAAAAAGTTGTATTTGTCGATATGCCAGGTAGTGGCGGCATAAATGCAGAATTCAACTACGATCCATTCTACGATTCAATCTTGAAACGTACGGATTTAGTATTGCTTATCTGTTCTTCATCGGTTGACATAAGCAGCGCGCTCGACAAGTATCTGCAATTCATCCAAAAGAACAATTCTAAAATACCTTTTGTTCTTGTTCTAAACGACCGTAATGACAAGGTTACAGTTGCCGCCAAACAGGAAAAACTTGACCAATTGGATAATTGGAAGCACTATCTGATGCAAAAGAACATCGTTGTTGCAAAAACTGCAATGCTAAACGCGCATCATATTCACGTTGCACTATTTAGAGAGCAACTTGAAGACGAAAACGACCAACACAAAATCGACAAATCCACACAGGAATTTAAAGATTTTGAAAATCAATTCTATGCAGAATTTTTCTCGGATGAGAAAATTAGAGAGACAGTCAAGGACAATCAAAATGCGCGTTTGGAGAATCAGAAAAGGAACTTCTTGGAGGTTTTGTCTCACAAAATAGACACGCTGAAAGAAAATTCAAAGGATTTTGAGGAGAAAATTTCAAAATTGGTAACATTTGAGAAAATTTTCGTCGAACAGGAAATCGCAGCCAAAATAGTAGAACATAGCAAGGGCGTAAAAGACCAAACTGATATAAGCGAGGACAAAGATTTTGACGACCAGAAGTTTTGGCTGATGAAACGTATTCGTGAAAAACTGAAAAAGTATCACGAAGTTGTCAAGTCAAACGTACAAACATTTGTTTCGGAACAATGTACAATTTTAGACAAAAAATTGTCAGAAAGTGCAAAGAATGAGTTCAAGATCGATGTCAATGTGGAAATGGACGAAATGCCGCTTTTGGAATCCGATTTCAGCAAGCGCAGATACAATAGTTGTATCAAAAGACATTGGTTGGGTAATTACGACAAGAATGATTATTCCAATGCCCGTCAGAAACTAAGGACAATAGCCTTCGCTGTTGAAGGGTATTTGCAACAGTGCTTCAACAAGATGCGGGAAAAGTATGTGAACGAACTCGGCAGAGTAACCAAACATACTGAAAATGACGAATTGCTTCGTAATTTGCGAGATTTGAAAACCGAATTGTCCAAATAACTATGAATAGCAAGGAGACAAAAGAAAAGTTCATCACAGCCGTTTGCGTTTTGCTGTTCATCGGCTTGCTGATTTTTGCAGGTAATGTCATAATAATCGCAAACCAAATACAAATGGCGACAAATGCGTATGTCGCGTACGCATTTTATGCCGTTGTATTGGGTTTGTTGGGTTATTATGTGGCAAGACCTGCATTCAAACTCGTTAAAATGCCACCAATAACCGAGTTTAAGCAAATTATCGATAAGATTTCTGATGCTGATTTGCGCAATATAGGCGAGCGATTGAAGAATGCTGACGAAAAAGACAATGAGTTTTGTAAAAATTTCGATTATTACAATTCATCGTCATCGTACAAACCCAAGCAAATCGAAAATGTCAAGGGAGAAATCACAAGACGTTACAATTTGATTGAAGATGAAATCAGAAATTCAGCTATAAAGGCAGGAGTGTTGACAGCAATATCCCAAAACAGCAAAATTGATGCTGTTTCGGTTTTGATTGTCAATTATAAGATGATTAACAGACTGATAAAATTGGCAGGTTTCCGTCCAAATAATATTCAGTTGCTAAAAATCTATTGGAGAATATTGTCAGCGGGTGTTTTCGCGTATGCATTATCTGAGACGTTTAATTTGTCTTCTGATAGTGTAGGTGGAGAGATTTCAGAAAAGATTGCATCCGCATTTGCGGGCAAAGTCACAAAATCCGTAAGCGATGGCATTATCAACGGATTGTTAACGTATCGCTTGGGATATGTAACAAAAAAGTTCCTTGAACTTGGCGAAGACGGTTTCGCAAAAGAAGATACCAAAATTATCTATCAAGACGCTCGTAAATCGGTGTTTGATAACGATATGATTGGATTTTTAAAAAGTAAAATAGGTTAGAAATTAAAAATTCAATTAATATGGCAGAAGAAGTAACGTGTCCGAATTGCAAAGCATCAATTGATGATGTTGTTAACGATGAGAAAACAAAGAGAGAGAATCTCAAAGATTTGTACAAGAGGTATTGTGATTGTCGAGACAAAGAATTGGAGAGATTTTGGAAAAATTCAACATTTGTATGGTGTTTCTTGACGTTATGTTTTACTGCATATGGTCTTTTAATATCCAAATTTATTGATATTGATAATTTAGATTGTAAATTATTCAAGACACAACTTTTCATATCTTGTATATGTTGTTTGGGTATTATTTGTTCACTGGTTTGGAAGTGGATGTCTATGGGATTAAAAGGATGGTTCGAGGTTTATGAAATTGCTATCTGGGATATGGAAAGTTACAATAATATATTCAATTATGAAAAAAAATACGCAATAGAAAATTATTGGGTTAGCAAAAAAAATCTTTTATCGCCATCCAAAATCGTTATACTGATTGGTCAATGCGTAATGATATTTTGGATATGTGCAATAGGTGTTAATTTTATTGTGTTTTTCATTAATAATTGCTGTTTTATTTTGGCCCATATAATTATGCTTGCATTCATTATTGTTTTTGTATATAAAGCGAAAAAATATATAAAAAGTTCTAGTTTACGAAACGAAGAACAACAAACTTATTTTGAAGAAGTAAGAAATGAAATGATTCTAAATAAAATATGTTACAAGTATTTGGAGATAAAAGAAAGTACTCGTATGGTATTTGAAGATTATTATTATCACTCCAATTGGGAAAAACTAAATATTTTTTTGAATACCATAAAAAATAAGTATGAAAAAGAAATAAAAAAATATCCAATAGTTATTGAATTGATAAACGATTCGTATTCTATTAGAGATTATAATAATGAACTAAATACAACAATAAAATGAGAAAAAAAATCAAGTTCAGATTTGCCGTCCTCGCTGCATCAGTTCTACTAATGCTGATTGTTTGGGGCTGTTCGTCAGTCGGTGGCGACAACAGCAGCAATTCCACCTTGCCTCCCCTTATTACCCAAGGTGGCAAGGTAACAAGGGACACTCTTGTGTCGTTTATACGGCACTATGGCAAATTAAATGTTCTCGAAAAGTCTCTGAGGGGTGAGATTGTCATTAACGATGTAAGCAAAATCAAAAAATTGCTTGGCGATTATTATCCTCTATGGGCGGATAATTATCTTAATCGAGTTTTAATAGTACCCTACGACGTGTATGTGAAAATTGGTTTTGACCTGGGCGAAATTGCTTTTTCTGTCAAAGAGTTGGAGGAAGGCAAGTTTACTGCCTCAAAACCGACTCCAATTGTTGACATTACGGGTATTATTATCCGTTATGATGAGGAATACAGGGATATTGGAACATTTCGATTAGATGTAAACAGTAAGGAATTTGCCGATGCGTGGCGAGATGCCAATGTGCCGGAACTGATTAAGTCGCAAGTTTGTAAAGAGCGCAAAGACGAATTTATCGATGCCGTTCTTGCACAAACTCAAAGCGATATTCTCAGCAGTGTCAGAAGTCAGTATAAAAACATTGACTTTAAATTTGAAACGGTAGAACAAGAACCAATTTTCAGTGAAATACCAACCCCTAAAATAGAATCAAAATGAGTAAGAAGGATGATTTGATAGAAACAATAGCAAAGAACAAGCAAGTTAATGTCTTACTGTGGTTTGCTGTGGCAGTCGTGATTGTAGTGGTTTGTTTTTTGCTTTACAAAGCATATCGTGGAGAACAAATCGCAGAAGATGTCATTGATGGTGCAATTGAAAAAACCGACGAAGTGTTGCGTTCTAATGAAGTATCGGTAGAGCAAATTAAAGAAATCCGCGAAGCTGTTCTCAAAGAATATGTTACTTTTTCGGATATGAATACACGTGTCATTGATACGTTGGAGAAAGATGGCGTATTGTGGGGAAAAAACTACCTTATCCAATCGGCGATAAGTTGCGTTGAAATCGGATTCGATTTGAAGAAAATTGAAATAGAACAAAAAAATGGTGTATTGACAGTTAATCTTGGAAAACCAATGATTCTTAATTCGGTGCCTGATGGTATGAATCAACCGTTGGTTGTAAGGTTTGAAACCTATTTGCAGGCTGATGGAGATTGGACTGCCGCCGACAAGATGAAACTTCAAGATATGGTCAACGAAAAAATGCTCCGCAAATGCGAAGAATGGGACTATTTCGCCAAAGCAAGAGAACAAGCCTTTCAGCAAATCAAATTGCTAATTCAACATAAGTTGGACGGTTGGCAAAAACAAAATATCAAGATAATAATCGAAGAATAAGTTTTGCGCGTAGGGGCGTGGCTCATACACGCCCCAAAAAGCCAAAAAATCTTGCCAAAATAACGGATTATCCCTCCGAATTTTGGCAAGATTTTTTTTCCATCCAAAACAATGATTCCTCTATCAGTGCAATTAAGAACACGGGATTCATCTCCATTATTTTTTCATAAATGTCCAATGCTTCGCCGAGACAACCATCCGTTTGGTCTATAAATCCGAACCAAAATCCTGAATCAACAATTATCCTTATCAATTAAGTATTTTGATTGACGGTTTATTTTGTTCGCTGTAATAACCTTCCCACGGACGTGCGCCATAGTTTCCGTGGAGAAATCCGCTAAACTGCGTCTTGTCCACAGATGACACGATGAATATTCGGTCTCCTTTTTTCAAATTGACATTCTGCGAGATGTCAGAATTGAGTTCAGAAACGAATGTGTTTATCGTGTATTCTTTTGACTGCGAGTTTTTGCCGTCAAAATCGTATGCAAACCGCAATTTTTGTTGAGCCGTTTTTGCCGTTCTCCGCAATTTTCATAACGTCAAATTTACCGCTCTCCGCAAAATTTGTTGAATCGAAAAACTTTTTGTATTCAGCAAAACAATTCCTCCAATTTGACCTCCTTCTGAACGCAGCCTGAATGTTCATTTTGCTCGATGCCCTTTACTGTAATCATAGTGAGGATGATGGTTTTGTCGGTGCCTGTGGATTCGAGGAACGTGGAAATTTTGCGCTCATTCACTCCTAAATTCCAAACTTTTCTTGCACGAAATCGGTCGCGGATGCCATAAAAACACCCACTCTGCGACCGTTTTCGTGCATTGGACTCCTCAAAAAAACCTGCCTCCCCTCACATTTTTTTTCAAAAGTATCCCACGAAATAAAAAAAATATTTATCTTTGCGCCAATAAACAAAAACAATTGACAAACATAAAATGCAGACAGTATTAAGCGGAATCAGGCCTACGGGCGACTTACACCTCGGCAACTATTTTGGTGCGCTGAGAAACTTTGTGAGATTGCAGAACGACTACAATTGTTATTTCTTTGTAGCCGACTACCACTCGCTCACCACACACCCGCACCCCGCTGACATCCAGAACAACGTCAGGAAAATCCTGAGCCAGTACATAGCATCGGGCCTCGACCCCGAAAAATCAACAATCTACATCCAGTCGGATCTTGTGGAGACCGCCGAATTTTATATGTTGATGAATATGAACGCATACATCGGCGAACTCGAAAGAGTGGTGTCATTCAAGGAAAAAGCGCGTCAGAATCCCGACAACGTCAACGCCGGACTTCTCACATACGCCGTCTTGATGGCTTGCGACATCCTCATCCAAAGAGCCGACCTCGTTCCCGTTGGCAAAGACCAGGAGCAGCACCTCGAAATGACCTGCAAATTCGCCCGCCGATTCAACAACATCTACGGCGTTGAATACTTCAAGGAGCCAAAAGCGTTTTCCTTTGGCGACCACCTCGTAAAAGTACCCGGACTTGACGGCTCCGGCAAGATGGGCAAGAGCGAAGGCAACGGCATCTACCTCATCGACAGCGACAAAGACATCCGCAAAAAGGTGATGAAAGCCGTGACAGACCTCGGTCCTCAAGCCCCCAACAGCGAGAAACCCGAAGTAATCCAAAACTTGTTCACATTGATGGAACTCGTATCAGACCGCTCCACCATCGAACACTTTGAGGCGGCTTGGAACGACTGTTCGATACGCTACGGCGATATGAAAAAACAACTCGCCGAAGACATCATCAAAGTGGTTGCCCCCATCCGCGAGCGCATCAACGACATCTACAACGACACCGAATACCTCGACAAGGTAGCCAAAATGGGCGCAGAAAAAGCACGTGTCAACGCACAGAAAACAATCGAGGATGTCCGCGAAATCTTCGGATTCCGCCGCATACATTATTAAAATAATATCCAATGGGAATCGACACAAAGACATTTGAAACCGTATTCAAACAAAACTTCGTATCTGTGACGGCATACTGCAACAAGTACGTCCGCGACACCGAAGACGCCAAAGACCTCGCGCACCGAGCCTTTATGAAGGTTTGGGAAAAGCGCGAGGAGATTCCCGAAGGCAGCAACATCAAGGCTCTCACATTCAGAATAGCCCACAACCTATCAATCAACTACATACGCGACCACAAAAAATTCTGCGACGAAGAAGAGTTA
>JAGCDD010000204.1 GCA_017651345.1 Bacteroidales bacterium
ACAAGGGCAACGACCATATCATCGACGAGATGGACGGACTGAAATTCAAGATTCAGGCTAAGAGTTTTTATCAGACCAATTCGCGACAGGCATTCAGGCTGTATTCGGTGGCGAAAGAATTTGCGCAACTCACAGGCAATGAGGTAGTTTATGACTTATACACCGGCACGGGAACCATCGCCAACTTTGTGGCGCGTCAGGCTAAAAAAGTGGTTGGCATCGAGTACATACCCGAAGCGATTGAGGATGCAAAGGTCAATTCCCAAATCAACGACATCCACAACACAACGTTCTACGCCGGCGATATGAAGGATATTTTGACGGACAATTTTGTGGCAGAAAACGGCAAGCCCGACGTCATCATCATCGACCCGCCACGCGCCGGTATGCACCCCGACGTCGTGAAAACCATCTTAAACGCCGCCCCGGAGCGCATTGTGTATGTAAGTTGCAACCCTGCGACGCAAGCCCGCGACGTGCAATTGATGGACGCCGCCTACAAGGTGTTGAAAGTTCAGCCCGTGGATATGTTTCCGCAGACTCACCACGTTGAGAATGTGATACTTATGGAAAAACGTTAATGCAATGAAACGTCTGATGGCGATAATATTGTTTCTGATTCCGCTCGCGGCGATGGCACAAAAGCGCATCACCGTAAGCGGCTATCAGGATCGTATCCCAAATGCAAACGCCGAACTCCGCTGCGACGGTGTCCGCATCACTCGCACAATGGAGATTGACAGCATTTCGGGCTATCACAACGGATTTTGGATCACCAAATCTGGCCGCATCGAAAAGGCGTATTGGACGCTCCGCCAAGCCACCGACAGCAGCATCGGCTACGAACTCAAACCCGGTTTCTATTACGTATATCCCAATGTAATCCTGCCCTCCGACACGGCAACGATAACGCTGTGGCTGCGGGAAAAAAAATAATTTTTGTCGGCAAAATCACACTATTGGCAGCAAAAATTATATCGTATGCGACATTTATTTGTAAATGTAAAATCTTTGCCGTAATTTTGCGCTCATTATGAAAACCATCAAAGAAATATTTGCCAAAGTGAAGGCCTGGCTCGCGTCGCTATCGTTCCGCACGGGAGTGATTGTGTTGGTATCGTGCATACCTTTTTATATATTGTCGTTTGCGCAGATGGCACTGCCCATCAGCACTTCCGCAAAAGGCGTCCTCTGGGTAGTACTCTTCGGACTTGCCAAAACCGCACAATACGGCGGCCTCACCATCCTCGGCGTAGAGGGCTACAAAAAACTTCGCGACAAATTCAGAAGGAAAAAGGGAAGCGAGGAAGAAGGGGCGGTGGAAAAGGGAGAAACAAATTAAAACACCACCTCCATTTCCTTCCAATCCTCGTCCCTTTCGTAAACGTATTCCTCGGCATCATTGAACACCCATTTCATTTCGCGTTTTTCAACTATGCCGCCGACGTACTTGAATCGGCGACTTGTGGCGTTGAGTGTTTTGATGCGGCGTTGCAACTCCTCGGCTTTATCCTTGGTCTCAATGGATTTGGCAGTGATGCCGCCTTTTGTGTCAAAAATGCCGATACGCTTGTCCTTGAATTTTATAATCCAATCGGGATAGAAAAGACGCTCTTTATTGTCCTGACTACTAACGTATTTGAAAGCCAAACTGTCTTTGCCCGTGCCATTCTTCAACCACCATTCTATCTTGTCGTATTTGCCTTCGATGTATTTGATGAAGGCGGTTTCATTGTCGCGACCCGAATATTTTTCGGGTAGGCGGAATGGTTTTACAACCGAACAATTCACAGGATAATCCTTGTAATCGTCTGGGTACAAGTATGTTGTCTTTATTTTGAAAGGTTGATTTTTCAGAGCCTCTTTTTCGCGTTTTTCTTTCAAATGTTTTTCCAACAGCGGACGGTACGCAGCAAAACATTTGTTGATGGCATCTTTGAAAATACTGTTGTCGCCTTTATGGATGTCATTGAGAAATACTCGATAACGAACCACCATATCGGGATAAAAATCCATTGCAACTCTAAACCATTGGCACAGAGCCTCTTTGAATGGTCCCCAAGAACGTGCGATATTGCCGATACGGTATTCCGGCGAAAGATTTTCAATGGTTTCGTAGCAACGCCACGTAAACTCCTTTTCAACATCATTGTCCGACATTTCAAACTTGATGTTTTTGCCCAATTCGTTTTTGCTGTCGTCGATTTCGGAACGGAAACGCGCATTTACCATAACATCTTGCTCCAAAATAGTGTCGAGTTTGAGACCGCTGTTTAGAAGATTGCGGCGTTTGTCATCTTCGTCCTGCATCTCATTGACGCGAAAATGCCCGCACATAAAATTCATAAAATGCTCCTGAAACGTGCTTACTTTGCCAATGTCGCCATAATCAGTTCGTGAAATATAATCGCTGATAAGGCTCTCATCCAACGTAAATTCAGATTCCTGTTTGTCGGCAACGGTGTCCAAAAGTCCACTTATAATTTCGGCAATTTCCAAATCCAATTCGTCTTCCTCCTCTTTGGAAAAAGATTGATTTTCAGTCTTAAATTGTTCTTTAACCTTTTGGGTGATAACACTTTTGGCTTCATTATGAATTTGGGTTACATCCATCGGATGGGCGTTGTTGCTCTGTGCCGTAACGCTAATTTGTTGCGCCTTTTCCTTAAAGTCAATTTGGGTTTGAGCAACAGCATTTTGGATGATTTTTGTAGCCGTTTCCTTTGCTATGCCTTTGTTTATCACTGTGTCTTTCAACGTGTTGGCGACCTCAGTTGTGAAGGTGCTAACAGCAAAATTTATCTTTTGCTGAGGGTCAATTTTTGCAACAACAGTCTTTGGCTTGGTGTCAAATTTCTTTTCGTCGGGGTTTTGGACTTCGTAACGCTGATAATTGGTGTAGAGAAATCCCGTCCGCAAATCAGGATATTCGCTCAGGTCAACATCCATCACCGGCATCCTCAAAATCCGCCCCAAAGTCTGTGTACGGAATGTGCAGGACTTTATGTCTCTGTACATCACCAATATATGCGCACGAGGACAGTCCCAACCCGTTCCCGCAGCCTGTTTGAAAAGCATATATTCTACGGGATTGTCGTTGTCGTCGATGCGCTCCATATTTTCTTTGCGGGCGTCAAACCAATACGCAATTTTGTTTTTTTCGATACCTTTTACAGTTGTAAGATATTGGGTTACAATTTCTTCCTTAGATTTCACATCGGTATCCTTTATCTTTTTTTCATCATTGGGCAGTTGGATAAGCACAAGCGGATTTACATTTTGATTGATACGTTGCCATTGACGCTTGATAGATTCACGTTTTTCGATTGCAAGGTCGAGCAAGAGCGTGTCGTGGTCTTGCGGTGTCAAAACATTAAGTTCGTCCTCGGTTTGCGAAATTATTTCTTCCTTGATAAGCCCTTCATTCACAACGTCTTGACGATTGACCTCCACAAAACCGGCGCGATTGTTATACAATTGGCTGCCGTCGGGAATATCGTCGGGCGTCGCGCTTACTTTGAGGATGATTTTTGGGTTAAGCGGATTGATGACATCGCGCAACGCATTGGATGTAACGTTTTTATGGCTTTCGTCGATAATCATTACAATTTTGCGATTTTCGCAGTGAGTCTGTTCCGCAATGTCCTCAAAATAAAAACCTTGTTCCTTTTGCTCGTCGGGATTGTCGGGACGGCGAAGGACACGGTCAGAGGCTTTTTTGGAAACGAGTTTTTGCCAATTAAGAAACATTATGTCGTTTTTCTTCAATACGCCCTGGCTAAAATCCTGTACTGTAAGCAATTGGTTGCTAAAATTCGGGAAATAATAATCGTAAAATTTGTCGCGACTCTGCATTGCCAAATCATCGGAAAATGTAATCCAAACAAAGGCAATATCTTCCTCAAAATCAGGCTGATAATTGAGATTGTTGACAAAATTGCACACCATAAACGTCTTGCCGCTGCCAGTGGGCGACTTGAAGACGATTTCGAGCCTGTCGTCGGGATTATGCCAAAGTTTTTTGAACGTGCCAATGAGTTCGTCGATGGCTTTTTGCTGAAATTTTTTAGGTATATATTTTGACATAATTGCTTAATTGTTAATTGATTGGTAAATGTCAAGTATCGGCTTGGGAATCGGTTTGAGCGCGATGCGTTCGAGGCTTGTAAATTCATCCTCAAACTGTTCGCTGTCGCCCCAACAGAAAAAATAAGCCGATATTTTGTTTCTTCTGTTTTCGTCTCTCAGGTTTTCGAGTTTTTGCGCAAACGTCGGAATTTCAGCGGCTTTGCCCGTAAAATATACGCCTGTATAATGTCTATTGCCGTCGCTGAAAATCTGAAAACAAGATGTTGTTTCGATTTCTTCCAACGTATTTTCCGCCAACGCCAACAAGCAACCCGCCCGCAACGAAAGTTGGATTTTGTCGTCATCGGAAGCCGATTTTGCAGGATGTTTGCCCACAAACGCGGTTTTATAATATTTCAACGAATTGCCGAGACCGGTGATTTGCTCGCCCTTGGCATTTGTATAGCCGTTGATTACTCGTTTGTTGCGCTCGTAAGTAACAGATTCACAAATATTTTTGTCACCTTCTTTTTGCTGCACCAAAATACATTGACGGTTGCCGCCATCCTCCGCGTTCAACTTCATCGTAGCGTGGAGAGTTGTTCCCGAACCAGCGAAGAAGTCAAGGATGATGGAGGATTGTGATGATGCAACATTTTTTATCAGTTTTGCAATTACTTCTATGGGTTTCGGATTAAGAAATATATCTTTTGTTTTAAAAATACTCGTCAAAAGATTAGAACCATCACCAGTTTCCGCAACATCATAAAAAATACTTCTGGCTTTCAGAATTTTACTTTGTTGTTCAAAGTATTCTTTTTCGTAAGGAATCCATTTTCCATTCTTTCTTTCCCAATGAATATTACCATCCTTTCTAAGTTGTTCCATTTTGGATAAACCAATTCGCCATCTTCCTTCATTACCATCAGGTGCAATTGGGTAACAATCGGTGCCATCAGGTGCTTTAATAGAGAAATACATTGTTGGTCTATCTTCACGTCTTGCAGTATTCCCCCATTTTGCCAATTTTGTTACCTTATAACATCCATTAGCATCTTTGCGATTAAATTCCTTTTGTGAGCGTTCAACCTCTTCGTCTATCCAATTCATTTTAACTGATTTACGATAAACTGATATATACTCGTGTTCTACCGCAAAATACTCAGAGGCTTGTCCTCCTCCGTATTTTTTCCTCCATATATAGTTTCCGATATAGTTTTCTTCTCCGAAAATCTTATCACACAACAACTTCAAATTCGCCTGTTCGTTATCGTCAATTGAAATAAAAATAACACCCTTGTCGCTCAAAAGATTTTTGGCGAGTTCGAGCCTTTTGCTCATAAACGAAAGCCAATAACTATGGCGCAAAGGATGGTCTTTGGGCACAGGGGAACCGTCGGGAAACTCCTTCAAGAAACGTTTGTCTTTGTATGTAAAACCGTCGCTGCCAGTATTATACGGCGGGTCGATGTAGATAACATCGATTTTGCCCTTGTGGGTATAATTGAGGCAGGTGAGGGCGTGATAATTGTCGCCTTCAATGATGATGTGCGTAGGTTTGCCGTCGTCGTTTTTGATAGCCTTGTCCTTCACCTCCTCCAACACGGGGATTTGGTTTTCTGTTTCGCGTTCAAACCCTTCCGGCACGTCGAGCCACACCAAACCGTAACGCGCCTTTTTTATTTGGGAATGAAGTTTTGCATTTTCCTTTTCCAATTCGCGGATGCGGAGTTGCAACTCTTCGTTAGTCTGTTCCATTTTGCGCTGTCATTTCTTTGCAAAAACAACATTGCGCAACGGACACAAAAAAGGTGCGTCACCTTTTTCTATCTTCGCGTCCACAGGAAGCCCGGAAAGAAAACCTGCACCACATCCAATAGAATAACAATGTGCGCGCACCGTGTAATGCGCACAGCATTGGATGTGATTGCGTTTCCTCAACGGGAACAACGCGAAAATAATCCGTTTCCGAAAGAAAAACAGTTTTCCGGGCTTTTTTTCTTGGACGCGAATATTGCTAATGCTTTGTTAATTATGTCGTTAATTATGAAAAATCTATTTTGGTAGAAATTTCAAGGGCAAAGTTAAAAAGGATTGCGGAAAAAAGCAAGGGATTTTGGAGAAAAAGTTTTGGAACACTTGCATTTGTCCCGAAAAACGGATTATTTCAGGACAAAATAATATCCAAAATATTACGCAATCTATTGATGTTGAAATAGTTGCTTTGTTAGCAAATCGCGAGAGGGGTGTCGCGGTTTGTAGTTTTTGTTTAATAGTTTGTTTTTTGTCGAAAAATACATTAAATTTGCAAACGAAAAATTCGCAAAAAGTATGTCTTTTTGCGAAAAAAAATGGGCAAAAAACTTATGGAAAGTATTGAAAATAAGATATTAACGGCTCTAAAAAAGTGCGGACGTGGTAAAGTGTTTTTTAAGCAAGATTTTTCACGCTATTCTAATCCCAAAAGCCTTTCATTTTCACGAATTGTCAAGAACAATTAGATACAAAAATCACCGTCTATCTCCAAAAAATGTGATTTTTATCACACTTTTCGACGATAAACGGTGATTTTGTAAAACGAATTTGACTTTATCTGAGTCTGTCGAGTGAGCGCACTTTTGCCTCGTCCATAAGTACGTGCCTGTAAGCCATAATGCCGAGGATTGTGCTGATGAGAGGAAGAACGAGCGGCCAATTGAAATTGGTGTCGGTAACTGCCTCGGAGATAAACATATAGCGGTACAATGCCACGAGTCCGTAGGTGCCGAGCGAAAGAACGATGGAAATGATTGTGAGCCTCGACTGCAAGATGCGCTTCTTGTAGAGGAAGATAATCGCGAAATTGAACACTGCCTCCACGATGAGGTACACCGTGAGCATAGTGCCGTCAATGACAGTTGCGCCGTCCTTCAAGATGCCCGACGACGAAATTGTGTAGTTGTTGCCGTCGGTAACGAACAGCGTCATCCAATCAAAAAAGAGCATCAGCACCGCAAACACTCCTATCAAAAACCACCAAATGGTCTGTTGTCTCTGTATCATTTTTATAAGTAATTTTAGTTTTTTGAATAATAACACAAAATTAAAACAAAAAAACTGCACTGCAAAACAAGATTTCTATTAATTTTGCAAAATATTTCAAATAATCATAAAATATGGGCAACAATACCGCCGACATTCAGACCGGCAGCATCGACATAAAAGGCGCACGCCTTCACAACCTCAAAAACAT
>JAGCDD010000205.1 GCA_017651345.1 Bacteroidales bacterium
CTGCTTCGGCTTGTGGAGTAGTGCTTAGCAAGTTCGATATATTCGTTGAAAGTAACCTTGAGCGGAATTTCGGGGAATGCTTCGATTTCGGCGATAGCGGTTTGCATAATGAGGATGTCGAGAAAAGCGATACGCTCCACATCCCAGTTGGTGGTGTTGTCTGAAATCAACTTGCGGTAGCTTTCGCTCGAAGCCACAGCCTTGTCGAAAAGCTTGCGGGCAAAAGTGCCGTCGTCTTCGTTTTTGTACATCGGCATCAGCTTGTATTCGCTGTCGTAGCCAATGCGGTAACGCTCTATTGTGCGCAACACCATTCCGATGATAAACTCAGCGGTGTCGGTCCAGTAGATGCTCATCTCTTCGAGAGTCTGGTAAAAGAGGTCGCATTCGCACACCACGTTTTCAAAAAGAAATTCGATGATTTTTTTGTCGTCTTCGTAAGAAGAACGCTCGGCATTCATATATTCGGCGTATTGGTCGGAAGCCACCAAGTCGTTGTAAATACGTTTGATAAGCTCCGGGGACTTTTGCCACGAGAGTTTGCTTGACGACAGACGTTTTTGGAGAGCAGAGTTTTCGCTGAGCTGTGCAATAAGTTTGTTGTTGGCAAACCTCAGGTTAGGATTGAGGTCGTCGGCGGTGGCCAAGAGCTTTTGTTTGTTGCTTTCGATTCGGTTTTTAGCGTATTGGCATATATCCACACCGAGCTGGAGGAGCATAAAGTAAAGGTCGTAAGATCTGCCTATGCTGTAATCTAACTCTTTTTCGTATCGGGCAATGTCGCCGTCACCATTTTGATAGTAGGAGTAAATGGTTTGCAAAACCTTTATCCTGAGAATTCGCCTTGAAATCATTTCTGTAAAAGAACTATGTTTTTATCGTTTTGTTTTCAGACTGCAAAGATATAAAAAGGAATATTAACGCAATATTAAAAATTATTAATTCATAGGGCATAAATAAAAAAAAAGGAGCGGACAATTTGCATATCAGATATGTAGTTATTATATTTGCACTAAATAAAGTTACCACTATGGATATTGCAACAGATAGAACATTTGTAGAAGGCATTTTTAGATTGCTATCGTCGCTACACCTAAGCCACGAAAGTTGGATGTGGCTATCAGAAAAAACCACCGAACAGGCTCAAAGTGCCCAAAGCGAAACTCCCAATATAGATTTCTCTACGTGTCATAAGCTTAAACGCAATCAAAATCTACCTTTGGAAGAACGTCAGAAAATATTCCGCAGTCTTTATGGTGCATGGAAAAACGACCCCGAAGCCGACATGATTGACAACTCCATACGTAACATTCGCAACGGTAATAATGGCAACACACGATTAATATCTACCATAAATGAATAAATATCTGTTAGATACCAATATATGTGTGTTTTATTTCAGAGAAAATAAAATTGTACGTAACAAATTCTCGTTACCGACAACACCCGCCATTTTGCTCGAATCCCCGGCTTGAAATTTGAAAATTGGTTGGAATAAAAAAAGGAGCGGACAATTTGCCCGCCCCTCTTGTGGATAACCACTATAGTTTTTCGAAGGTTACGTTTACTCCTGCGTAATTTTGAACATATTTGTCATAATATTCGGCAAGCACGTGGCATTTGGTTTCTCCGCTTTTTTTAAAATCATCTTTTCCTTCTTCGTTCCAAGCAAAATTGTCGGGGTTGGCGTAGAGGTATACGTTGTCAATGTTTGTGCAATTGTAGTACGCGTCATATTCGATAGATGTTACGCTCTCGGGGATTGTTACGGAGGTGAGGCTTGCGCAATAATAGAACGCTTTCTTTCCGATGGATGTTACGCTTTCGGGAATCGTAACTTTGCCGCCTTTGCCTATGTATACTAATAGTTTTGTCTTTTTATCATCTTCGTAAACAAAATCTTCGTCTACTATTCCATTTTCTGCAATTGCGCCCCAATGGTCAGCGTCGGTGCATTTGCTCTTGTTAATGATATGCTTAACCATACTGAACACATCATATCCGATAGCTGTCACTTTCTCGGGTATTGTTACGGAGGTGAGACTTGTGCAATAATTGAACGCTCCATTTCCGATAGATGTTACGCTCTCGGGAATTGTAACGGAGGTGAGACTTGTGCATCCGTAGAACGCAAACTCTCCGATATTTGTTACGCCCTCGGGGATTGTTACGGAGGTGAGGCTTGTACATTCGTAGAACACTTGATTTCCGATAGATGTTACACCCTCGGGGATTGTTACGGAGGTGAGGTTTTCGCAATCGCTGAACGCATAATTTCTGATAGATTTCACTCCCTCGGGGATTGTTACGGAGGTGAGGCTTGTGCATTTGTAGAACGCATAATCTCCAATAGATGTTACGCTGTATTCATTGCCTCCGTTGGTTGCGGTGGCGGGGATTGTAAGACTGCCAGACGGTTCGTTTCCTTCGTATCTTAAGAGTGTTACGGTTTTTCCATTTCCGTTGATTTTGTATTGAAGATTATCTGAAACGAAGGTGTCACCTCCATCGGCTCGGGCTGAGGTGGAGGATGTAACTATCAGCAGTGTAATAAATGCTGCAAGCAAGGTGGATAATTTACTTTCCCTTGTTGACTTTTTGTTAAAAGTGCTTAACTCTTTCATTGTGTTTCAAAATTTAGTTAGTATAATACGTTTTTTAGTTTTCGTATTATAGATAACAAGGGAACAAAAATTCCATAAATTTTTTGTGATTTTTTTTTACCATGCACATCGTCGCTGCTGAGCGGCTCTATGTACATGGTTTTAGCGCACACTCGATACGTCCCTACTGCAGATAACCCCGGACATCGTCGCCACTGTGTGGCTCGATGTCCGGGGTTACAGAAATGCCGTCTTCCAGACGGGTTAGAGTGATACTTTAAATGATTGGTTGTTGATTATTATTACGTATACTCCTGATCTTGTCATTTTGATTTGTTGTGTTGTAGAAGTTGTTGTAGAAGTTGCTATTGTGCGACCTTGGAGGTCGATGATGGTGTATTTGGCGTCGGGAGCGGAGGTTATGTAGATGGTTTTGTTATAAGCCCATACTTTTACATTGTCGCCGCTATTATCAATAGATGATACAGGAGTAGAGGGGTTCTGTGGTTCAGGTTGAGGCTCGGGCTGGGGCACAGGTTGGGGCACAGGTTGGGGCTCGGGCTGGGGCTCAGGTTGGGGCTCAGGTTGGGGCTCAGGTTGGGGTTCAGGTTGTGGCTCAGGTTGGGGCTCGGGTTGAGGCTCAGGTTGTGGTTCTGGCTGTGGCTTAGGCTCAGGCTCTGGTTCAGGCTCAGGCTCTGGCTCTAATATGTCAATATCATCTACTGCCTTGGTTTGTGTAGTGAAGAGTGAGTTTTTGAAAGTGGCAGTGTAGGTGGTTGTGCCTTTGGCTGAGAAGGTGGCGGGGGTGGTTACCTTGCTGGTGATGGTGGCAGTTTCGGTGAGGGTGTGCGATTTGTCGTTTTTGCAAACTACCGAGGCTGTGCAGGTTTTGCCATCGTTTGCCCAATTGTATTCGGGTGTGCCGTATTCGTGGTCTTTTATGGTAACTTTAAGCTCTATGCCTGTTACGGTATTGTAGTTTTGGGTGTCGTCGGGGGTGTAGGTGAGTAACACGGTGTTTTCGCCGATAGATAGCTGTGCCAAGGGGTCGCTAAAGAAAAAGCCTTTGGTGAGGGCTATGTTGTTGAGACCCTGGTTGCAGTTGAGCGTTATGGTTGTGGGCTTGTAGAATGTCGGATTGCCTTTTAATATTTCAAACTCGGTAGATCCGCAGTAGTTGTCACCAGAAATAGTGGCAGTGGCTGTGCCAGCGTTTATGTTGTTAGAATATGTTACGGTGTAATCAACGCCCTCGTTTAAACTGATACCGTTGATATGCAGTTTGGGCTCTTTTGCTGTGCCGTCGTAGAAAATATTGTCGGCGTTTTCAATCACAAGATATTCTTGGTCGATTTTAAAAGGCTTGATTTCAAACTCTTTGACTATTGGCTTTAATCCTAACTCATCATCAAATGTAACTGTAAGCGATGCTTTGCCTGCGTTGGTATTGTTTTGGTATTTTACGGTGTAATCTTTGTCTTTGGTTAACGAGATAGAGCCTGCAACCACAATAGGTTCGGGAGTGATGGCTTCTCCTGTGTATTCTACGTCTTCTATGTCGAGCACAACTGGTTCTGTATGGCGGAAAGAAACATAATATTGACCCTCGCCGTCATCAATAAGCGCAATGTCGTAATATGAGTTTGGTTTTAATATATATTCTGTTCCACCATAAGGTTGCCGATTCTTATCAACAGAAAAAGAGCCATATTCTGTGGACTTATTTTCCCATAAGAAATACTTTCCTTTATATAATAACCGGAATGAATTATTATCAGTTGATGATTTCACTGTGGTGATACCATTTTCGTTGAGGTAAGCATAAAAATTAACACCTGAACATCCTTGTTCTTGACCTAACAAGAAATCAGACTGAGTAGGAGAGGATTTGGCAGGAATAAACGTTGCACTAATTGTTACGCCGCTAAAAGGCATGTAAAACGATTTGTCGGTTACTATTACATCGTTTCCTTCGCTGTCTTTTACTTCTAATTTACCAAGTCCGTAACCTTTGTCGGGTAGGGCTTCCACTGTTATAAGGTCCAGAGGTTTAGCTGATGCCGGAGCAGATATGCTGCCGTTGGTAACGCCGTCGGTAATGGTAATAGAATAAGGTGTTTCCGTTAGGCTTTTAGGTGCTATCAATATCCTTGTGCTTTCGCCCGCTATGGAGAAATAGCTCTCTTTGTTGCTGGTAACATCTTCATCACCGCTTTTAAACACAACGTTACCTCCTAAGGCACTGGCTTTACGACTATTTGCTTCTATATATAGCACATTGTCGGTGATTGTAATATCGCCGCTATTATTAGAGCCACCTATACCATTGTAACAATCTTTACCGCCAGTAGCAAAAATTGTTCCTCCATCGATAACGATGTGGCCCCAATTCATATCATATCCGCCGCCAATACCAGCTGCCCATCCATTTTGGTCAGCATAGAGTGTTCCTTTCCCTTTGATGGTGAGTGTCTTTTTTTCTGGAATGTAGATACCAGGATAATCTTCTTGTCCACCTTTTATTCTGTTTGTGGTGCCTTCGGCAAGTATTATTACGGCATCTCCTTCGCATGAAATGCCTGCCCATCTATGATAACCGTTGTTTTCAATCGAAGTAATGTCCACATTACTAAGGGTAACTGTGGCACCGTCGGCAATGGTTACATGGGTTTGTGCTCCACCTTTGCCGGTGAGGATGCTACCGTCGGTAAGCGTGATTTTACCGCTGTTGTCGTCGAGGGTGATTTCGTTGCTTTGATTTTGCGCCGCCAACGATGTTGGTAATAAAATTAGTAGAGATGCCAAAGCATTTAATAAATGGCTTGTTTTGCCTCTCTTAATGGAATTTTTGTTAAAAGTGTTTAACTTTTTCATTTGTGTTAAAAAATAAATTTATTGTAATACGTTTTTTAGTTTTCGCATTATAGATAACAAGGGAACAAAAATTCCATAAATTTTTTGTGATTTTTTTCGTAAAAAAAAAGAGCGGAAGCCGTAGTCTCCCGCCCCATTCAAGGAATAAATGGATGTATGATAGTTATTCTTTCTTGTTTTTGGCACGCATGGTGGCCATGATTTTTAGCGTGGTGGCTATTTCGGCAAATATCGTGTTGTACGATTTTACCAATTCGCTTTCGCTGCCGTTGAGGCAGTCTTGTGCGTATTTGATGGCGGTGAGCAGGTTTTGAATAGTTTTGATAATGTTGTCGCGACCTGTTATCACTGCTTTGCTTTTCTCTACCTTTACGTCCACACGCGAAATCACCGCTGTGCGGTATTCCTCGATAGTATCTTCAAGAGCGGCGATGTAGTCAGAAGCGCCGATAGTTTCAAAATCCTGGTCTTTAATAGTGCGAAGGTTGGCAATAGCCTTTTCGATACGGCCAATAGCCTCGCTCTTGAGCCCAAACACCGATGTAACATTGGCGTATTTGGGGATAATGTTGGCAGCAGCCGCCTCTTTTTCCATTACTCCGCTGTTTTTGGCGGCTTTGAGGCATCCGCCGAGAGCGTTGTAGCGTTTTTTGAGAATCTCAAGATACTGCTGCGTAATCTGAGTGCTTTGGTTGGTTTTCTCTTTGGTTTTGGCAGTGTTAAACTCGTTGGCCACCTCTTTTAGCTTAGCCACCATTTCTTTTGTTGTTTTTTCTTTGGCAGCCGAACCAGCCTTTACGAGTTTTGCTGCAAGCTCTGAGAGCATTTCTAATCTCAATTTGTGTAATGATACACTTGACATATATAGTTGTGTCTGTGCCATTTTGTTTATCCTTTGTTTGTTTAATAATTAAATAATGCGCCAAAAGTATAATATAAATATCATATTTGCAAATATTTTGTACCAAAAATATTAAATATATTAAATTTTTCTTATTTCCTCGCTGTTGATGCCATCTACAAGCACTTTTGAACGGTGTTGGCTAACCCACGGTGCAAG
The DNA here is from genome assembly GCA_017651345.1 of Bacteroidales bacterium. Taxonomy (GTDB): domain Bacteria; phylum Bacteroidota; class Bacteroidia; order Bacteroidales; family UBA3824; genus UBA3824. The sequence goes on from JAGCDD010000205.1 coordinate 6,538, forward strand.
GTCAGACCACTTTTTTGTGGCATACGCTATCTAAC